>DATCRE010000252.1:0-8915 GCA_036569145.1 Cyclobacteriaceae bacterium | reverse complement strand
CAGGATGCTATAACGTATAGCATGAATAACAAGAAGCGCAAGACAATGTGGTAATAAAAGTGGAGTTACAAGAATATCGCAACAATGGAAACACAGTCAACAGAAGAAAAGACCAACGTATATTCACATACATGCCTCAGTCAAGCCGAGCAACATTGTTTTCCAACGATGACAAAGGAGGAAATTATTGAGCAATACATCGAGGTAAAATCCAACTTGAGAAAAGCTGAAAAAAAAGTAGACTATTTTTATTCTAAGATGTTACTCGTTCAAGAGAAATATGATTATCTAAAAACTAAATATCCTGATCTAGATGGAGCGGAATACAACCAGAGATGGTGCTGGGTAAACAAGATCTTATTTGTCCTTCGAAAAGCAGATCGGCCGTTACGATCTTCTGACATGATAGAATTCTTGTTACCGCTTGAACCAAAATTGCAATGGAGTTATAGACGGCCACAAACATTTTCGGCTCACCTTAACAGAGCACTCAGAAACAAACATGTTGTTGCTTGTAAGCGTGGAGGTTCGCATGGTTATTTCTATATCCTACCGGAATGGATGGATATGCAAGGTAGGCTTCTGAAAAAATACGAGGATAAGATTGTTGTTGCTTAAGGAATGCTGTGACAACATTTGCGGTACCATTTTCAGGAAACTCCCCATCCAGTGCATCTGGAGGACGTACACTCGCGCGTATACTCCGGCGCAATGAGAAAATCCTTCGAATCTTATCTTCTCATTACCAGCAGTAACAATTGGATCTTTCAAGAGCGCCATCTGAAAAGGAGAAAGATTAAATGAAGATTGCACTACGTTGGAGAGAAGTAATCAGGCATCGAGAGGTAGTGTATGGATCTTTTAACTTACCCCAGAAAAAACATGAGGCATCACTTTTTTGAACCTCACTATACTTGGAAAGGAATAATTCATCCGAATCAACATCTTTCGTAAAAGCAGATGGATTGTTATACTGATAATTTATGACATCGGCCATGCTGATATTCTCAATGTAGGGTTACGTCTAAAGATCAGAAAAAATCATGGATTTTTAACGATCTTGTGTGTCAAACAAACTTTAATCTTACACTCAATGAATCGAGCATGTCTTTTCTTAATTTCGCTAGTCTTCCATAGTAGAAGTTATATGATATTTCTCTACAGCTTTCCTCAGCTTGGCCTCAATCCTCTCACGTAACTTTTTCGGTTTGATAACGGTAATACATTCACCAAATCCAAGTATTTCGCGCTCTAGTTCATAGTTCGGAATGACGTCAATTGTGATTTCAATTCCTTCGGATGATTTAGCTACTATCTTCTGCGTATGGTGGAATGGCTTTGTAATAACATAAGGTGCATTGCTGCGGTCGATTTCAAGATGAACTGTCTGTGGTCTGTTGCCTTCGTTCACAGTTACACCAATCACGTCCTTGTAATATTCGTTAGCGTCAAACTTTCTGTTATCAATGTATTTGATCGTAGGAATTACCTGAATTGATTTAATACGGTCAAGTGCTAACGTAACCATTGGTTCTTTACTACTTTTTCGACCAAGCACAAACCATCGGTTTCTATATTCCTTAAGGAGATATGCATGAAAATTAAACACGTTGGGTGTCCGCGCTTTAAATGATTGGTACGTCAGTTGAGTGACTTGTCTACTTCTGATCGCCCGATACAAGGGGTCGATGAATTCAATGCCGCGCAAATTTTCATTCGTCTCAAGGTGTACAATCGATCTTCCATCTAGTCCAGCGCTATTTACTTTATCTTCCAATCCTTGAATTATCCCTGACATGTGCTGAAAGTGATTGAATCCCTTGAAGTGTTTCAGAATGTCAACGGCTTCAGAAAGTTTTTCAAGATCAGCTTTTGATAATGGATTTTTCTCAATTGTATATTCAGGATCATCATAAGTATAGTACTTCTTTTCTTTAATGATGATTGGAGCGTTATAACCTAGCTTGTCACTGCGCATTAGCTGAATATCCATCTGCACAGTTCGTCTGCTAACGCCTTTATCTATACCTTCATATTCATAAAGCGCTTCTGAACATGCTTCAATCAAATCTTCTAATGTCCATCTTCTTCCTCTATTTTGGAGACATTTGTCAATGGTACGCAGTCTGATCAGTGCATTGCGATTTACCGGCATAGTCAATTTTTTTATAAAAAAACTAAAAAAGAATGTACTGCGCAAAAAGGTTGCGCACATAGGCTCATTCTTTGTATCATTATTGTAACAACTATGACCATACTGAAAGATTTAAAGGAAAATGTTTTTAAAGTTCTTGAGGACTATATGTCTTTAGAGGAGTTTGAAAGATGGCTCTATGGCTCAGAAGCATTATTTAGTCTGATAAGCGAAGACGTTGTATTAGAAGTATATGCTTTTAACTATAAGCAGCGTGATGTGAAGCATCAGTTCAAAGAGGTAGTCTTTAAATATTTTGATGATGAAGAATTCCTGCTTTGGAAAGTCAAATCGAACCTCTGTGATCTGATCGCAAATAGAAACAATAGAGATAGTATCCTGTATGATTTTTATTGTCTAGGATATGATGATTATTGTTTTTTGCACTCTATCGGATGCTATTTGTATCAAATTGAAGATATTGAGTATTACGGTAACAATTTGGCGACTGTTCTAGTGGAACTTAAAGGTGACTGCGAGGATCTGCTTTCGGAAATTGAAAAACAAGAACTCGAAAGTCCAGGATTTAAACTTAAAGATTATTGTCGTGTTTCGAAACAGAATATTTAGTTCGCCAATGACCAAAGAATAGAATTTTTAAAAATAATTTTAACTGCGCAAAAAGGTTGCGCATATAACCTTGAAGTTTGAACTGTTATAATTAATTGACGCAATGGTGGCAGGAATGCCTGCCACCTTAATATTGGAATAGAGTATGTTATTAACGATCACCACAACACATAAACCTGCAACTGACCTCAGTTACTTGCTGCACAAACATCCGGAAAGATTACAATCAGTTGAACTATCACAAGGGAATGCGCATATTTTTTATCCATGTGCAGATAATGAAAGATGCACTGTTGCGTTGCTCCTTGATATCGATCCCATTGGACTTGTTCGAAAGTCTGGCGAAGGCAGCCCGGACTCTTTCACCTTAGGGCATTATGTTAACGATAGACCTTATGTAGCTTCATCATTTATGAGTGTTGCTATTTCCAAGGCGTTTTCAACTGCCATGAATGGAAAATGTGAAAAACGTCCAGAGCTTGTCGACGTTGTCATGCCTTTTGATGTGACTATTTCAGTTATTCCTGCATCAAAAGGTGGTGAGTTTCTGATCAGAAAATTATTTGAACCGCTAGGGTATATCGTATCGCTAGAGCAATACATTCTTGATCCAAAGTTTCCGGAATGGGGTCAGAGCAAATACTTCACGCTAAAGCTTAGTGGTAATCTCAGGCTGAAAGAACTTCTCTCTCATTTGTATGTATTAATTCCAGTGCTCGACAATGAGAAACATTATTGGGTCAGTCAGCATGAAGTTGAAAAACTTCTTCAGAAAGGTGAAGGCTGGCTGAAAGATCATCCGGAAAAGGAACAAATCATAAGGAGATACTTGAGAAATATTAGTGGCCTTGCGAAAAATGCTCTTGCAAGATTGATGGACGACGAACCTGTAATTATCTCTGATGGAGAAAATGAGAACCAATCAGATGTGGCAAAGGAAAAGCTTCATGACAGAAGATTAAAGACAGTGCTTAATGAATTAGTGTTTTCAGGTGCAAAGACAATTGTTGATCTTGGCTGCGGTGAAGGTAAGTTGTTGAAGATGCTATTGAAAGAAAAACAGTTCGAGAAAATTCTTGGTGTGGATGTTTCCTATCGCACACTTGAGAAAGCAGTTGATCGTCTCGGTTACAATGAAATGTCTCCTAAACAAAAAGAACGGATTTCAATTATGCAGGGCGCACTTACCTATCGGGATAAAAGGCTCGAAGGTTTTGATGCTGCTGCCCTGGTAGAAGTTATAGAGCATCTTGACCTCAATCGTTTAAAAGCATTAGAACGTGTTGTATTTGAATTTGCCAAACCCAACACGGTTGTGCTTACGACTCCAAATCGTGAATACAACGAATTGTTTGAAACCATGGAAGCAGGAACGATGCGTCACACTGATCACCGTTTCGAATGGACAAGAGATGAGTTTGCAACGTGGGCGAGAGCTGTCGCAGACACAAATAAGTATGATGTGATATTCAAGCCAGTTGGAGATATTCATGAGAAGGTTGGTGCCCAGACGCAAATGGCTGTTTTTACAAGTATATTAGAAAAATGAAAAAGAATGAAACAAGTTTATTAGATACAATTGTCGGTATGACCATCGGAATTCCGATTGCTTTGATCATACTAATCCTTGCATCTCCAGTTATTTTATATCTGTCTATAGTTAAAGGACCTATACTTTCTCTTAAACGAAGAAAGTTCCTTAAGCGAAATTCGGGAAAGATTATATTGTGTATAAGCCCCGGAGGAAAGTACAAGCTATTCCAGTCAACATACCATGACGAACTTATGTCAATTGGTATTCACGACATTGTGGTGTTTGACCCTACTAAGCCAAACAATCATTATGATCACTTTAAATGGGACGGAATGATATCGAGAAGTCTCGGATTTCCCATCCTCTTGAAGTTTACTGAAGATCAAGTAACTCAACAATCTCTAAAAAATGAATTCATTGCTTTCTTCAAAAAAGAAATTGATTTGATTCAATTAAAAGGATGTATCAAAAGAATAGTCGATGGAAAGAGCTATTAAAGAATTAACGATACCTGAGCTTTCACTTGTAACCCTGATTGGAATCAGCGGTTCCGGAAAATCAACATTTGCTAGAAAGCATTTTAAAGAAACAGAAATTGTTTCTTCTGATCGTTGCCGTGGTATCGTTTCTGATGACGAGAACAACCAGGCTGCAACTGACGATGCATTTGAGTTGCTACATTACATCACTACAAAGCGATTAAAGAATGGTTTACTGACAGTAGTCGATGCAACAAACGTACAACCCGAATCACGCGCATCACTCATTCGTCTTGCACGTGAATATCATTGCATTCCTGTCGCAATAGTCCTCGATGTTCCTGAACGTGTTTGTGAAAATCGAAATGATCTGCGTCCTGACAGAAATTTTGGCGGACATGTGATACATCAGCAAAGGTCACAATTGAAACGTTCACTTAAGAAGCTAAAGGATGAAGGCTTCAGGCACATCCATGTTCTACATTCTCCTGAGGAAATTGATGCCATATCTCAAATTACACGAGAAAAGTTGTACAACGATAAAAAGGAAGTGTCCGGGCCTTTTGATATCATTGGCGATGTTCACGGATGCTTCGATGAGTTGGTTGAATTACTCACCACACTTGGATATTCGGTGAACACAGTGGCTGCAAAAGAAAAGAATTTTGGATACGATGTAATTCCTCCTGCAGGAAGAACTGCTGTTTTCCTAGGGGACCTGGTTGACCGTGGACCGAACTCGCCTGGTGTATTGCGTTTGGTTATGAGTATGGTCAATGCCGGAACGGCTTATTGCGTGCCAGGAAATCACGATTTGAAATTGCAGAAATATTTAAATGGAAAGAACGTTCAGTTAAAGCACGGATTGCAAAAGACTGTTGAACAGCTCACGAAAGAAGACGATCGTTTCAAAAGTGATGTTACAGATTTTCTATATGGATTAGTGAGTCACTATGTGTTTGATAAAGGAAAGCTTGTAGTAGCTCATGCCGGATTGAAGGAAGAGATGCAAGGCCGCGGAAGCGGAGCAGTTCGTTCTTTCTGTATGTATGGTGAGACCACTGGAGAAATTGATGAATTCGGTTTACCGGTGAGATATAACTGGGCATTGGAGTATCGGGGGAAAGCGATAGTTGTTTATGGACACACGCCAGTGCCAGATGCGCAATGGTTAAACAGAACAATTGACATTGATACAGGATGCGTGTTTGGTGGAAGGTTGACAGCTCTTCGGTACCCAGAAGAAGAACTTGTTTCTGTAAAAGCAAAACAGGTTTATGAAGTTCCTGCAAGACCAATTGACTTCGAGAAAGTCAACACCTCATTATCTCATCAGCAAGAACATGATGATCTGCTTGATATATCGGATGTGACCGGGAAGCGAATTATCAGCACGCGGTTAAGGAACAATGTGACATTGAAAGAAGAAAATTCCATCGCAGCACTTGAGGTGATGAGTAGGTTTGCAATCAATCCGAAGTGGTTGATCTATTTACCTCCGACAATGTCACCTTCCGAAACTAGCGAGGTCGAAGGCTATCTTGAACATCCTGTTGAGGCACTGAAGTATTTCAGAAGCCATGGTATTGAGAAAGTTGTTTGTGAGGAAAAGCACATGGGCTCAAGAGCTGTATTGATAGTTGGAAAAGATGAAGATGCGATTCGCAATCGCTTCGGAATTGAGCACGAAGGAATCGGAGTATGTTATACACGTACCGGAAGAAATTTCTTTAATGACGCAGCGCTTGAGCGTGAATTCATGTTGAGGGTGAACAAAGCATTGACCAATTCCGGTTTCTGGGATCAGATGAATACCGACTGGGTTTGTCTTGATACAGAATTAATGCCTTGGTCAGTAAAAGCTCAAGCATTATTGAAAGATCAATATGCCTCTGTTGGTACGGCTGCAACTGCATCAGTATCCAATGTGGTTGAAGTTTTGAAAGAGACAATGAGCAGAAACGTTGAAGGTATTGATCAACTCATGGCAAAGTTCCAGCAGAAGCAACAAATGATTAGCGATTACAAGGAAGCATACCAGCACTATTGCTGGCCTGTGAATTCAGTTGGTGATCTGACACTGGCACCATTCCACATCATTGCGACAGAAGGTGCTGTGCATGTAGATAAAAATCACGAATGGCATATGTCAACCATTAAAATGATTTGTGATGCCGATCCTGAATTGTTTCTTGCAACGAATCACAAGATCATTAACGTGTTTGATGATGAACAAGTAGATGAAGTGATCAAATGGTGGACAGATCTTACCGAACAAGGTGGTGAGGGTATGGTGATCAAACCTTATGACTTTGTTACTTCCGGCAAGAAGGGATTAGCGCAGCCTGCAGTGAAATGCCGTGGTAGAGAATACTTGCGTATTATATATGGTCCTGAGTACACGGCCCCAGAGAACATGACTCGATTGAAAAATCGTGGACTGTCTGGTAAGCGTTCCCTGGCATTACGCGAATTTGCTTTGGGTGTTGAGGGATTAGAACGATTTGTAAGGAGGGAACCTTTGCGCAAGGTGCATGAATGTGTGTTTGGAGTGTTGGCGCTGGAGAGCGAGGAGGTTGATCCGAGGTTGTAGTAACACGGACTTACTTAAAATATTTTTTGAACTTTAAATCAGAGATGAATATTATGAAAGGAGATTTACAATTAAACGCGATTTGATCTTCTTTCGGGACTTGGCGTGGACTTGTTATTGGTGATCGCCAAGTCCTGGCATGCACGACAGAAGAATTAAAATGTCGGAGAGGGGCGAATCGAACACCCAAGGCAATTAAGCACCGCTTTTACAGAGCGGCCCGCTTCCACTTACGGACTACTCTCCGATATATGTCGAGGTGGCTGGGTTCGAACCAGCATGCGACCGGTTATCCTTTCTACACTGTATAAGAGTGAGGGAATACACCTCGTTTACTTTGGGATCGAGACTCGAACCGCGCATTTGATGATTCAAAATCATCCTTCTCGCCATTAGACGCTCCCAGATTCAATTACATTTCCAACTATTACTTTACTGTATGTAAAGTTCGCTTTCTCGCGAAGCAAGTCGGAATTTGAGTCAGCGATTCAGATTACTCATCAGCATATCCATGCGCACATCCTTCGTGAAGCTCGTTCTTCCTTTTCGACTGATGAATATTTCTTTGCAAAGAGATTCCTTAAGCCCCTTGGGTACGCTGACAGTTTTTTAACAATACAATATCATTGCTGTTCTTGTTGAAAGCTGAATCGAAACCACGTAAAAACAAAAAGCCCCAGGCGAATTGCCCGGGGCTCTGTTAACTATTTATAGTAATTCTATATCATAACAAATTTTCCGGGCATAGACATACCTTCTGCTGATAGCATATATGCTGATAACAGTTATTGATGGATATGTTAAGACCAGTTCTCATTTCCTTTTGTTGACACAAAGATAAAATAACTTTTTTCTATTTGACAAAACATTTCTTTCAAAAGTTCGTCTACCTTTGCATCATGATGTTAGTACAACGCCATAAGATCGAACAAGGTTTCATAGGTTATGCCTATGAATGGAATTGTTTTGTCTGGCGTTTATGAACGTATTAGTATTCAAAAGTACAATACACAAAAGAGCCCGGGCATTCAAAGCCCGGGCTTTTTTGTTTTTAACCAATTAGAAAATGCAATTGATAATGTTTGTTGGAATACCTGGATGCGGAAAGAGCACCTTCTATAAAGAGCGGTTCTTTAATTCGCACTTGCGACTTAGTCTTGATCTGCTGAATACGCGAAATAAAGAGCAACGTTTTTTGAGTCAGGCTTTGTCCCTTCAACAACGGGTAGTAGTTGACAACACCAATGTGTTGCGAGAAGAGAGAAGCAAGTACATTACTCAGGCAAAACAAAATCGCTATGAGGTGATAGGATACTATTTTGAATCAATTCTTTCTGATTGTTTGCAGAGAAATGAAAAGCGAATCGGGAAAGACAGAATTGAAAATGTAGGTGTCATCGCAAAGTTTAAACAGCTTCAGCCTCCAGTACTTGATGAAGGTTTCGATAAACTTTACTACGTGAAAATCGAAGGAGATCAATTTAATGTTAAATCTATAGTGCCATGAAATACCTATTTGTAAAACTGAAGCAACGTACTGATAAC
>DATCRE010000251.1:0-13115 GCA_036569145.1 Cyclobacteriaceae bacterium | reverse complement strand
GTTCCATAGTCTTTAGTCTTCTTTTCGAACAAGGCTTTACAGCCTGATATTATCTCTTTATACTCAGCGGCAGTTGTTTCTTTCACTTCTGATTCTTTAAATGACTCTTCACAAATCGGTGGTAAATTAATGCATTTCGTTGCAGTAACTTGTTAACGATTTCATAATTTTAAGCGGTGCAAAATACAGGATTTTCAACAAACAAAACACTTAACATTGGTGGTAAGCTGGTAGATCTTCGTCAGCCCAAAATCATGGGCATTCTAAATGTTACACCCGACAGTTTTTATGATGGTGCACGATACAAAACAGACGAAGAAATTATCAACCAGGCTGAAAAAATGCTTACCGAAGGAGCAACCTTCATTGACGTTGGAGGCTATTCTTCCCGACCCGGAGCAAAGGAAGTAAGTCTTACTGACGAGTTGAACAGAAGTATTCACGCCATACGATTAATTCTAAAAGAATTTCCCGAAGCCATTATCTCGATTGATACATTCAGAAGTGATGTTGCAAAAGCAGCTGTACAAGAAGGTGCTCTGCTTGTAAATGACATCTCTGCTGGCAACCTCGATGATAACATGATTGAAACCGTGGCAAGGTTACGTATTCCTTATATTGCCATGCACATGAAGGGCAACCCCAGAACCATGAGTGAGCAAACCACTTATGAAAATCTTCTTCGCGAAATGGCTTTCTACTTTCAAGAGAAAATTCAACACTTTCACGAGGCAGGCATTCGCGATGTTATTCTCGATCCCGGCTTTGGCTTTGCAAAAACACGTGAACAAAACTTTGAATTGCTCCAACACCTCGATTATTTCCGCATGCTTTCAAAGCCATTGTTAGTTGGTCTTTCACGCAAGTCTATGATCTGGAAAACACTTAATATCACACCGGCAGAAGCTCTTAACGGCACAGCTGCTCTAAACACTCTTGCCCTGTTAAAAGGAGCTGACATCTTACGCGTACACGATGTTAAAGAAGCGATTCAGATAACAACGCTACTTGAAAAATTACCCGGCTCCAATGGGCATTAACAAACGGATCAAAAATTGTAATAACCATCATAGATACACTAACTCTAAAGCAATATCAGGCTATAGAAAGATTGTTATACCCGTTACCTGCAATGGCACAATATGTATTTAAGAAAGTAACACGACTTAAAAATGTTCAGGTATTATTAATGAATTGGTACATTTGTTCTCATCATGATACTTCTTTTTAAAATAGGTTTTCTTGAAGTAAGCTGGGTTGATTTTATCGACATCTCGCTGGTAAGTATTCTGCTTTACCAAGTCTATAAACTTATTCGTGGAAGTATTGCTGTTAATATATTTCTGGGCATACTGTCCCTCTATCTTGTTTACCTGATTGTGCGGGCAGCACAAATGGAATTGCTTGCCACCATACTCGGTCAGTTTATGGGCGTGGGTGTACTGGCTATGATTATCCTCTTTCAGCCGGAGATCAGAAAATTTCTGCTTGTTATAGGTCGGGGAACTGAATTCAGAGAAAATATCTTTAGTGCCATTTCCAACTGGCGAAATAATTATCATGATGATTTTGATATTCAGCAAATTATTGAAGCTGCCAAATCCTTAAAGGCAACCAAGACTGGTGCGCTCATAGTTTTCTCCCGCGATACAGAGTTGAAATTCTACGCCGAGACAGGCGATCAGCTCGACTCAGATGTTAATAAGCGATTACTGATTTCTATCTTCAACAAACACAGTCCGCTTCACGATGGCGCTGTGATCATTTATAAAGGTCGTATAAAAGCTGCGCGTTGCGTTTTGCCTGTAACAGAAAATGATCACCTTCCTCCACACTTCGGTCTGCGGCATCGCGCGGCCGTGGGCATGTCAGAAAATACAGACACACTAGTGATGGCCATCTCTGAAGAAACAGGCCGTCTCATCCTGGCGCGCAACGGCAAGTACCTCAAAGCACTCAAGATGAAACAAGTCGAACAAAAGATTGTTGACTACCTTCACAAAACAGAACCTTCTAACTGGGAAGAAGTGAGAGAAGAAGAAACGGAGCCGTCTGAAACACAAGGCTGATTTCAATCCGATAATTACTACTTTCGTAAAAATTTTTAAAGCAGACCCTTATGCGATTCCTTTTTATCTTACTCATCATTCCATTCATTTCATTTTCACAGACACCTGCGTTAGAAACCGTGATTCAGAAAGGACATGAGTTAGCCGTTGTCACGCTGGCAGTAAGTCCTGATAGTAATTTTGTCGCCACAGGTAGTAAGGATAAATCTGTAAAGATCTGGGAACTCAACACCGGCCGTGAAGTGAGAAGCTTTCTCGGCCACGAAAAAACAGTTAACTGCGTTCGCTTCACCCCTGATGGAAAATTTCTATTAAGTGGCAGCAACGATAAAACTATTCGCATCTGGGAAGTTAACACAGGCAAAATCATTACTACCATCCCGACAGAAGATTACATCATGGATATTGCCATTGACCCCACCATGAAGTATATGATTGCCGGAGGCTATAATGAATCGGGCTATCCTGATTCGGCTATGATTTTTGATTTTAAAAGCAGGGCGCTTCTCAAACGAATCATGATTAATTCCAGATCTATAAGTATTCAGGTAAGCAGCAATGGAAAGTACCTGGGCTTTGGTGAAGACAATCGGGTAGTTAACCTCTACGAGATGAGTACATGGAAAAATCTTCACACCTTTACGTATGAAGAAGGCTGGTGCGGGGGTTGTCCTACCATCATGAACTTCAGTCCCGATAACAAACTTATTTACATGGCATCACACAGTGGTCCTGTAAAAAAATACGACCTGGCGTCATTCAAATTACTAAAGGTTTATGAAGAAAAACCCGATGACCTCACGGGCCTGGCAATTAGTCCCGATGGTAAGAAGCTGGCGCGGGCAACGGAAAAAGATATTCTCATTTGGGATGAAGCCACAGGTGCACTCCTATCAAAAATAGAAGGCGCTGAAAAAGCTGAGTTCAACGAAATAAAATTCACACTCGACAGTAAGAAGCTCATCGTCACATCGGATGATAATACTGCCTTTACCTGGAACGTTGCCCAGAACAAAAAAGAAAAAATCTTTACAGGATTTTTAAACAACCGTGATCTTGGCGGATTGAATTATGATCCTAATTTCTATTGGGAATCCTCTATTGCCAGGTACATACGTTTCAAAAATTCTGTTCTCATTACTAACGATGGCAAGTCATTGCTCAAGGGAAAGTTCGGAACAAAAGTCAAGCGTTGGGATATTGCTACTGGTAAAACGGTGATGGAATATGTTGGTCACAAAAAGGCAGTGCTATGTTATGATCTCTCTAAAGACGGAAAGCGATTGCTTACCGGTGGTGGTGATGGAAAAATAATGTTATGGAATGTAGAGACTGGTGATTCAATAAAATCATTTAAGGCTTACCAGGAACCTATCTTTGATATTCATTTCAGCAGTGACGAAAGCAAAATTGCATCGTCAAGCTGGGATGCCACCATGCGCATTCATGATCTGGAAACCGGAAAGCTTCTCTCCTACTTCGACTTTAACAATAGCTCTGCCTACAGCGTCATTTATCATCCAAATGATTTATACTTATTCTCTGCGCGATTGGATAACTCACTTCAGTTATGGGAGATTGATACGAAGAAAGAAGTGCGAAACTTCATTGGCCACACCGATATTATTTCTTCCATCCACTTAAGTGCAGATCAGAAAACATTACTCAGCACAAGCTGGGATGGTACCATTCGCTTATGGGACGTTGGCACCGGCCTGATGACCAAAAAATTTAAAGGGCACACCGGTGCAGTACATACTGCTATCTTCAGCACCGATGGCACTACCATTTATTCAGCAGGTGCTGATAGAATCATTCGTGTATGGGAGATCAATACATCTAAAGTGATCAGAACATTTGAAGGTCATAATGCAGAGATCACATCGCTTGTTTTCAGTGCCGATAACAAAATGCTGGTAAGCCACAGTGTTGATGGCGTAACCAAGTTCTGGGATTTAGGTAGTGGCAAAGAATTTTTTGAACACATTCATTTTGGCGAACGCGACTGGATGGTTAAAAATCCCGAAGGTTATTTTAATGGCACCGACGGTGCGCGTCAGCATATTCATTTTGTGAGTGGCATGAAAACTTATGCTATCGATCAGTTCTTCAATGAATTTTACAGACCTGATCTGTTGCCTAAGATATTTCAGAACAGAGGTGGTAGCAGCAATGACATGAAAGGTATACAAGGCAAATTAAAAAATTCACCTCCACCTACCATCAGAGTTGCTGTCGTACCTGCACTCGAAGGGAAAGCAGAACTGCTGGTTCGCATTACCGACAATGGCGCCGGCGTTGAAAATCTTCGTGTATTTCACAATGGAAAAAGTATCTCGCTTAATCGTGAAGAGTTAACGTTACCCTCTGGCAAAGGAACCTTCACTACCTACAAGCATAAGGTTGATCTGATAGGTGGAACGAATACTTTTACAGCCACCGCCAGCAACAAAGAAAATGTTGACTCCGATCCACAGTCTGCGGAGATTTTTTCAGAGAACTCATCCAAAAGCAGCACGTGTTATATTCTGGCGGTGGGTATAAACAAATATAAAAATCCACGCATGACACTTAATTACGCCAGGCCTGATGCCGAGTCGTTCAGCACTATGATGAATGACAACAGTGTTCAACTCTTTAAGAATGTAGAATTGCACACGCTATACGATGAGGACGCTTCACGACAAAAAATACTAACCACACTCGACGAACTCACTACAAAAATAAATCAGGAAGACGTTTTCATATTTTACTATGCAGGCCACGGCAGCATGGTAGATGATAATTTCTATTTCATACCCAGCGAAAGCCTGAGACTGTATGATGTCGGCTCGCTTAATAAGGAAGCTATAGAGGCCAGCATTTTACAAGATAAGTTCAAACACATTAAAGCTTTGAAACAACTTATTGTAATGGATGCGTGTCAGTCAGGCGGGTCAGTAGAGTTGCTGGCCACCAGGGGCGCGTCAGAAGAAAAGGCAATTGCCCAGTTGTCAAGAAGTGCAGGCATTCATGTGATGGCATCGGCTGGCAGTGAACAATTTGCTACTGAGTTTGCAGAACTCGGTCATGGTCTTTTTACGTATGTACTTATCAAGGCTCTTCAGGGTGAAGCTGATGGAGCACCGAAGGATGGAAAGGTTACCATCTACGAATTAAAATCATACATTGACGATCAGGTACCAGAGATGACCCGAAAGCTAAAAGGTAAACCTCAATATCCTTATACCTTTTCACGCGGACAGGACTTCCCGGTTGTCATTGAAAAATGAGACATTAAACTTTTTCTTTAAAAAAATCGTAAATTAGATAACACCAACTTTTACAAGACGATGGTAGAAGCCAGCCCCGTAAAATTCTATTTCGCCAAATATTTCTTCTTAGGTTTTGGCGTGTTGCAGTGGTTAGTGTTTGCCACTATACTTATTGCATTTCCTTTTACAGCAAAGATTTTTTTCGCAGCCCTGATCTTCTTCACATTAGGCATGTTGTTCATTTTTGTTTTTAACGTTATAGCCGATAAGATCAGACGCGTTGCTGTTGGCAAGAATAAAATTGTAGTCATAGAAGGTGATCGTAATACTCGTTTTGAATGGCCAGAGGTGAAGTCGTTAAAGGTTGTTCCCTTTTTTAATCTTTACAAACTGAAGATTCGCGGTAAGAAGGGCACGATTTATTTCTTCCCTTCACATAACATAGACCCAGCCTTTGGCTTGCTCACCAGGGAAGCTGCACGAATGGATTCCATGGTCGAGAAAAAGAAAAAGGAATTCGGAATCAAATAATAATTTGAAATACCAATAGCAAAGGCATCTCACAAGGGTGCCTTTTTTTATGGAGTCAATTTTTACCATCGTCACCTCTATAGCTCAATCCTCTAAAACAGGTTTTTTAAATGAAAAACAAGACGTATTTTAGGTAATGAGAACTTAGCAATACAAAAAGACCAATCTAATCTCATTCTTATGAAACGTCTTTCCACGCTGCTGCTTTTTATACTAACCGCTCATGTCTACGGACAAGTTGATAAAGAAGCGTATTCCATCTATTCCCTCATTATCAATGAAGAATTAAAAAATGATAGTGTTGATTATAAAACCATCATCATTCAAAGTAGAACCAGCGTACAACATGCACCAGCAAGTATTGAAGCTATCTGTGGTTTTGTAAAGATGGATCAACCCATCTTTTGTAATTATCCCGGTAATATTAATGATGTGATCGCAAAAAATGCTGAGCTCAAAAGTCTGTTGCTCGATCTCAATAAGGTAAAAAGTAAGCAAACACTCTTAGCACAAAACTTTACTATCAATATTCCTTATCAATTGATGGAGCCAAAAAATTTCTATGCTAAATTCAAAAAAGGTGCTGATGCAGGTTGGCAGCAACTCAAAGCGGATAATCCTGAATTGTTTGGTGTTATTGAATTCTCTAACGTAGTTATCAATGGCAATTTTGCTGCAGTCTATTTTGGCTATCAGCGTAATGCTTTTAATGGTTCTGGCTCTATCATCGTACTGAAAAAAGAAGACGGCCAGTGGAAAATAATTTCCAGACCTGAAGTCTGGGTTTCATAGACAGAGTTGCCTATCATCGCACTATGAATACAGAGCAGGAACAAACTCCAAACGGGCAACTGTTAAAAGATTTAGTGACGATGAAAATGCCTTTTGGCAAATACAAAGGATCTGTTCTTTGCAACTTGCCTGTAAGCTACCTGGAGTGGTTTGCGCGAAAAGGTTTTCCACCGGGAAAGATGGGTATGCTGCTCTCAACACTTTACGAAATAAAACTCAACGGACTTGAATATTTGCTTACACCACTAAAAAACAGCAAATCACAATGAGCTCAACTTCATCGTCAACCGGATTGATAAAAGCCATCGCACTAACCGGATTGCTTGCAGGCACCTTAGACATTGCAGCGGCCATTGTTATGTATGTTACAGCAACCGGAAAAAGTGGCCTTGATGTGCTGCGTTATATTGCCAGTGGCGCCTTTGGAACCACGGCGTTTAGTGGCGGCATGCCCATGTCTATTGCCGGATTAATTTTTCATTACATCATAGCCTATTCATTTACCACCATCTATTTTATACTCTACAAGAAAATTATCCTCATCTCCAAAAATGCAGTTATAAACGCTGTGGTATATGGAATAATAGTGTGGATTGTTATGAATATCATTGTATTGCCTCTCAGCAATGTACCTCCCTTTACGTTTGATCTGGCAAAAGCCATTAAAGGTGCAACGATATTGATACTGGCTATTGGTGTGCCTGTTTCTTTCCTGGCAAATCGATTTTATTCGAAATAGCAGAGCGTTGTTAGTTATTTGACTTAGCAGGTTTCTTCTTCATTGGGAACTCAAAACCAATGCGCATGTTCACAATATCACCATACGGACTCTTGTGTAACGGATTATACAAATTAACCATGATGGCCGTGTAGCCATTTACATGTTTTAAAAAACGATAATTCTTCTTCATACCCATGAAGGCACTCCATACCCAATCGCGCTTTTGTTCGTAAGCTGTATTCCTCTTCATCAACGTCACTCCATAGAGGACGTTGATGCTTCCGAGGGTGAAACTTTCATCCTTTCTCAAATCTTTATAACAAAACAGCAGAGCCTGCCTCTTCACCAAGTGCACTGGAAAATATTTGAATTATTGTAAACATGAAGTTTTATCCTCAACAAGATCAACGTCCTCTTTGAGTGACGTTGATCGGGAGGAAGAATTTACGTCACTCCAATAGAGGACGTTGATCGGGAGGAAACGTTGGAAGGAATCAGTCCACCCTAACTTGCTCTTAAACAGTGTAATCATTTCCTCTCCATCAACGTCACTCCATAGAGGACGTTGATGCTTCCGAGGGTGAAACTTCATCCTTTCTCAGATCTTTATAACAAAACAGCAGAGCCTGCCTCTTCACCAAGTGCACTGGAAAATATTTGAATTATTGTAAACATGAAGTTTTATCCTCAACAAGATCAACGTCCTCTTTGAGTGACGTTGATCGGGAGGAAACGTTGGAAGGAATCAGTCGACCCTAACTTGCTCTTGAACAGTGTAATCATAAATCTCCGTCTTGAGATTCTCGTTTAAAGTTTTTAATCTCTTAATAAGCTTATCCTTGTCAGAGTTAATACCAATCCAATACTTGTCGCCCTCGTAAGTCTTTAGAAACGCTTTATAATTTTCATGATGAATAGTTATAGTTCTTGTCAATGGTCTAAACGTTTCATTGGTGTTAACCTTGTTAATGAATATTTTTTCAAAACCACTGAATCTCATCTTGTCCGTGTAGCTTAATCCCAGGATTTTAAAACCTTCTTTGATTTGATTGTTCTCAAAATCAATTATTAAAATGTCCTTAGCTGTCCAAATTGCAAAGGCGATCAGAGTACCGATAATGAATACTAAAGGATTTACGTTATAAAAACTGAAAGTTAAAATTTTGTAATTAATAGCTAGAAATATCAAAATGCCAAAAAATTTGAATTGCAACGGAGCTAAGTCTTTCCTAACTATTTCAAACTGTTTCATAAATCAAATTTTATCGGTTTGATTGTCAGATGATATTTCAGTTACCACTAGCTCAACTCTTCTTAGCAACTTTCTTCTTCATCGGAAATTCAAAACCAATGCGCATGTTCACAATATCACCATACGGACTCTTGTGTAATGGATTATATAAATTAACCATAATGGCCGTATAGCCATTTACATGCTTTAAAAAACGGTAGTTCTTCTTCATGCCCATGAAGGCACTCCATACCCAATCGCGCTTTTGTTCATAAGCTGTATAAGGAGAGCCCGGAGTGGGCACTGGAGCATTGATAGCTTCCACTTCAACACGTGGAAAAAATCCTTTGAACAAATTAAACTCTGAATACATTCTTGGCCCAAATACTCTTGAATGTCCACCAGCCTGTAACCTGTTATGTTTGTCATTATAGGTTATGCGATGATTCCATCCAATACCAGAAGTAAGTCTTCCCGAAAGCCTGTACCCGATAAACGGATTCAAGTCTACTTGTACATTGCTCTTCTTACGAAGAATCTGAAAGCCAAAGCCCGGAAGCAGACGCTCCACTAAAGGCTTACCATGCATTTCATTCGGACGACGTTTGCCAACCTCTGAAAGACTTTGGAGGCTTGAGTATTTCTTTTTGTACTTCGCCATCTTATCCATCGCCTGTTTCAACACCTGCTCCTTACCAGCAAAGTGATCGATAGCGGCTTGTTGTACTTGTTGCACAGCTTCCTGTTTCATGGCATCAGGATTCTGAACTTTGCCAAGCTGATCTTTATATTGATCTAATGCTTTGGTTTCACCTTGCAAACCTCCGATACCGGAAATATCAGTCGCTTTAGTCTCTAATGTTTTTGGTAAGGCTTTCACTTCATTCAGATTTCCACTGGTTACACTTTGAATATCTTTCTGGTATGCTCCGACTTCACCTGTTACTTTGCTTACGTCCTTCATATTTCCTTGAAGGTCTTTCAACTCATTACCTACGCCTCCCATCTCAGGAAGCTTGCCTACCTCACCAAGATTCTTAGTCGATAAATTAACATCACCAATTTTTGAAAGTGAGTTATCAACAGAAGGCAAATTCATTTCCTGTGTGGGAAGCTTAAAGCCATCAATGTTTTTGGTGACGTCACCAACTTTGCTTTGCAGTTCCGGTGGAAGCTGAACTGTTTTAAGTTTATCGGTAGTCTGTGCTTTTAGCGATTGTATTTTTTTGTTTGCATCAGCAATTGTTTTCTCACGCACCTGGTTTACACTATCCAGCTTATGCGTGTATTTATCGGTAGGCAGGTTAAGCGATTTTAAGCTGTCGATTTTATGTTCAAGACCAGAGCCTGCTGAGTTAAGACCTGAGAGCTCTCCTTTTAAGGCGTGTTGAACACTATCTGTTTTAGTATGAAAGCTGGTATTAACGGAATCGATTGTAGAGAGCTTTTGTTTGTAAGCTTTCTTCAGGCTGTCAGACTGGTATTGAATTCCTGATTGTATTGAATCTATCCGATGTTCTCCTTTCTGGAGCAGGCTATCAGCAGTTTGTGCCCAGGTGAGGGCTGTAAAAAAGATTAGGACGAGGGTAACGATAGCTCTCATAAGAGAGCAAAAATAAGAATTTATCGCGATAAATATCTAAGGCTGTTTCTGCAGATTTGAATTTACGGGATAGCAATTTCCTTCTCATCTTTTCCCCCTCAGAGATCACTCAAAGAGGACTTTGAGGCTTGCAAGACTAAATCCTTATAATGAAACATCAGTACATACTCTTACCAAGTTCATTAACAAGCACCGAGTTTTCACCTTATTGATAAAAAAGCGACAGACTATTAAAGTTTCCCCTCAACAAAGATCAACGTCCTCTGCGAGTGACATTAGGAATTGCTTCAACAAATTAGGTATCGAGCTACGAAGCATCAGAGTGCCGGAGACCGGTCACTCTGATCGGGATTAAAGGAGAATATAAGCCGCCTGAACGAACAAAGGCTGTCTCAAGTTCTTTTTGCTTTTCGAACATCACATAACACGCTGTATATTAATCGAAACAAATCAAATCATTCAGTAAAAAGCCCATAGACCAGATGGTCTATGGGCTCATTTATAAGTGAGACTTCTAAGGAAACTCTTATACTCAAACAGATTTCAAATATTATTTTTTAGTAAAATTGTATACCCATTCATATGTGTCACCACCAATAGTATAAGAGCAATTGATACTGAATATTCCTTTGCACTGATCATACGTACCCGTTGATGCCGCTATATCACCACCTTCGCTAGTTGTTTGTGCTGGAAGTGTAATAGTCTGATCACCACTTTTTGTAGAGGGTGTAAAGATAAAATATGCATCAACATGATCTCCCCAGAAATTATCCATAATGAATTTATTAGGGTCTGAAGAATCTTGTGTAATTGTGTTATCATCTTTTGAGTTACAGCAACTACCAACTTCAGTACCCAACCAACTGCCAGCCCAAGTAGATGCGTCATACGCCAAGTAATGAGCTTCTCCAACCACTTTTGCTACGATCTTATTAGATTTCTGAACAGTAAATTCTGCAATGTTCGAAACATCATCGCCATTTTGTTTTGGCTCTGAATCTGACCAGTCTATATCAATACATGGCAACTCTACATCACCATCAGAAGTACGGTTAATTACTTTCACCCAATACTTCTTACCCACCGTAAGAACGGGATAGTCTACAAACGTAACTCCATCAGTAGAGAAAAGTGTAACCACAGTGTATTTATCAGCTGTTAGTGAAGATTTACTCACATCCACGACAGTACTAAAACTCTCTATCTTATCATCGCTCTTATCGCAAGAGATAAGAACTACCAGAGAACCCGCCAGTATTATGAAATAACTATATATTTTCTTTAGCATAATTTAATCTTTAAATACGTTAAAATCCAGTTTTAGCAAATAACTGAAAGGTGAATCCTGATAAAATTCACCTTTCATACTACTTACTATTTATAATATTCATCCTCTAATGTTCTGGGAGAACCTGAGCTATTAGTTACCTTATAAGTAAACTTATAATGTCCGGTTACCGGGTCTGCCAATATAATTGTTGCATCTTGAGTCAGTGTAATTGAATTTCCGGTAAGGTTAGTCTTAACATCATTAGGATTAATTTTTACCTTGAAATTACTTAGTGTACCACCGTTGTTTTCAAATGACAATTGATAACGAACGTTGAATCCATTCTGATTACCATATCCACTTTGCACTTCAATTGTTGTTGCGTTATCTGGCAAAAAGTTCCATGAACCTGTGGCAGTGGTAGTAGGAGAGCCAGTATTTGTTGCAGCATTCCATCTTGTGTAATTCCACTTATATGAACCTGCAATAGGATTACCAATAGCATGATAGTATACGAGACCGTAGTTTGAGCTCATAACCAAGCCTGCATCATTAGTAGCAGATATTGGTAACATATAATTCTGAATCGGATCAAACTTAGATGGATAAAACTTCACTTTAAACTCCGCATATGTTGTACCAGCCTTAATCACACCTGTTGTATTAACAAAGTCAAACAATGAATCAGGCATCATTGGATACACAAGTGAATCACTTGCATAATAATCATCCAAAGCTGCTTCTGGTGTTGTTAACGTAATATTTATGTCCTTACTGTAACTGACCACACCCTGTAGTGCTACTGCAAAAGTAGAAATACCAACTGTATCAGTACCTGGATAAGTAAGTGTCTGACCGGTAAAATAAAAAAGTCCGGAATTAACATTACCTCCACCGCTCGGATTATTTGTCATTTCAAGAAATGGTTTTGAAGCACCTGGAGGCGTGTTCATATCATCTCCATCTAAACACGAGGTCATTACATTTGCCACTAACAAAAGGCATAATAACTTTATAATTATATCAAATCTCATAGTCTTTTAAATTTTATTTGGCCCAGAAAATAAGCGATGTAAACGAGTTGGTTGTAGCACTCGGCACATTGACGCTATTATATTGTACCTCAGAAGTTGGATAAAGAATACGAGAAGGCAACTTATCAGCACGCGTACTTAAAGAAACTTTTGAAGCAAAAGTACCTTCAGCAGTATTTCCGGAAACTTTGGGATATCCTGTTCTGCGATATTCGTTCCAGCCTTCGTGGCTGTTAATCATATTTAGTGCAAGGTATTTTTGCGTGATAATTGCTTCAAGCTGTTCTTCAAATGATCCCGCCAGATTGAAATTCACCAGGTAATTAGTTGAATTTATCACGTGGTATATTGAGTCCATATAGGTAATTCTTTTGTCTGAGGATATGAACGTACCCTTCTCAATAGTACCATCAGATAACTGATAGATGTAGCTAATAGATGCTTTGATACCTTTATTGAATAGTGTTTCAGCATCTCCTGATATCATAGTTCTCAATGCCGCTTCAGATTGCAGGAGGTAACTCTCTGCAGCCAAGAACATCGGATATCCTGCCTTTGGACCTTTTAATACACCGGTAGTATCTGTAAAATTCTTGCGTGTTACATC
>DATCRE010000250.1:0-8541 GCA_036569145.1 Cyclobacteriaceae bacterium | reverse complement strand
ATTCAGAAAAGTGTCAACACCGGAAAGTCGACCGCGGCAAAGGTTGGTGTTTCTGTTTCTGATACTGCGGTCAATGTCATTGACAACACGGGTAAGATCATTAACAATGCTGGCGATGGCATTGCCAATATCACAGGTGTGGCGAAATATATTCTCCCAGTCACACTGGCGGGTGTGGTGCTGTTTGTTGGCACGTATGCCTACAAGAACTATATCAAAGGGAACAGTAGAATTAAAGCAGGTTTAGTAGAAGTATAACATTATGGCAAGTTTTAGAATAGCATACGAAAAATATATACAACCCAACGAAGGGGGCTACGCCAACAAAGCCAATGACAAAGGCGGCGAAACCTACGCAGGTATCGCACGAAAGATGAATCCTACATGGAAGGGTTGGGAATATATTGATCTTCAAAAAAGAACCTCAGTAAAACCAATCAAAAGCAACACGAAGTTTCCGGCGATACAATATCTCGTTGCTGATTTTTATAACAAGCGTTGGGACTCCATACGGCTCAGTGAAATCAATAGTCAGGAAGTTGCAAACCTGATTTTTGATTTTCATGTGCATAGTGGTAACAAAGCGGTACGCTACGCACAGGCTGCCGTGAACCTGAAACCTGACGGAGTGATGGGGCCAGCAACGATACAAGCCATTAACAAAGCAGATGCAACGCAGGTGTTTACAACTATTCTCAATAACAGGAAAGCGTTTCTTGATTCTCTGATTAAAAGAGACCCGACGCAAAAAGATTTTCAAGCCGGATGGACTGCACGTCTTTCAAAATTTTATGATGTGATTAATACAATCAAGAAACCTGAAAACGCTATCCCGATTGGAATTGTGTTGGTTGGTTTTGGATTAACTGCGTGGCTCTTGTTTGGTGGCAATGTTAACTCAGCCTGAAGAGAAACGATGAACATGATAGCTGCATTTTATTTTCTATCGGGTGGGCTGGCTGTGTATGCTATTTCAATGACGATGTTCCGAACATACCTGAAGCGTATAAGTCTTCGCTTTCAGGCGTATGAACATCGCATCGAAAAGAAACGGCAGGAAATAGAAAGGAAAACAAAAGCCTTACAGTTGATCATTGATCGTGTAAATCACGACGGATTAAAACCACGTGTTGCAAGGCTGATGGGTTTGATACCATTGGTGTTACACGCCACGCAGGAAGCCAGAATTAATATTCTGTTAGCAAAAAAGCCAAACCACCATAGGTACGCCGAGCTTGCCGAAATGTACCTGAATGATTTAGATGAAATCATTCAGCACATCAACATCGTTTCGCGCGAGCTGCATGAATACATGGGTGAAGCGGTAAAAGAATTTGAACATCTACAAGACTAGACAAAGAAAGAAATTATGATATGGAAGAATTAAAGAAGCCATTCAGGGATACAAAAGTGGGAACGTTTTTAAAAGACAAATTTCCGCAGATATTAAACACGGTTGGTGATGTGTTGCCGACGAATGGTGTGTTCGGCGTGGTAAAGAATTTAATCAAGCAAGTGCCGGACATTTCTCCAACGGAACAAGCTGAAGCTATTGCGAAAATAGAAGCATTCGAAAAGGATTTTGCAGAAATGGAAGCACAAGACCGCATGAATGCACGTGCTATGCAAATTGAAGCGTTGAGACAGGATGATCAATTTTCAAAACGGTTCATCTATTATTTTGCTATGCTTATCATTAGTGCGGCCATTGTCTTTGGTGTTATGCTGTTCTTCGTTCCAATTCCAGAAGCGAATAAACGATTGGTCGAAATGTTTTGTGACTTGTTTTTGTTCGCCGCAGCATTAACAATTATTAATTACTTCTATGGCGCGTCAAAACTCAGCCATGACAAGTACGCTTCATTGTTAAACAACAAAGCTTAATTGCAGGTGAATAAAGCTGGCTACATAGAGGCTGTTCAAAAAGAATTGCAAAGCAATGTAAAGCATAACAAGGTAACGCTTGAAAAGCTTGCGTTGAAGTTTGGTATTAACGATAAAAACATCGTTAAAGAACTTACTGAACTTGCTATTGTACGTGAGGCAAGAAGCCTTGCACAGCAACGCCAAAAAAGTGTATTTAAAAAATATATTGAGATTGTAAGTCTCTATAAAAGTCAGGTTAACCTATCGCACCGCACAAGTCAATCTGTTTTACTACAGCAGTACTCCACCCCCGCCCCCATTGGTTATCTGATGGGGGTGTACTGTGGTGTTGACAAACACGGTCACTACTTTGAACCAAGCGCAGGTAATGGCCTCTTAACCATTGCCGGAAAACCTGAACATTTTTCGGTTAATGAAATAGACACCGTGCGAAATGAGAATCTTAAAACACAAGGTTTTCATCATGTTTCCAGTAACGATGCAAGTGCGTCTTTCGGACTGGAGAAACAATTTGATGCTGTAGTAACTAACCCTCCTTTTGGCAAACTGAATGATGATGTTGTCATAGACGGTTATGCCATCAAAGACCTTGATCATGTAATGTCTATTCATGCGCTTGATTGCATGAAGAACAACGGACGAGCTGCCATCATCATAGGCGGTCACACAACTTGGGATGAACAGGGTCGTGTGAAGCAAGGTAAGAACAGAATGTTTTTTAACTACCTGAACAAGTTTTATCATGTTCTTGATGTTATTCTCATTGACGGTCACGCCTTATATAGCAGACAAGGAACATCATTCGACACGCGATTGATATTGATTGATGGCCGCAAGCAAAAGCCCGGAGGTGTAGCTCCTTTAAAATCCAGCGCGGATGTAGTGGTTACTACGTTCGATGATTTATACACACGTGTGACACGATTCCTAAAACACGAATCACAACCTAACCTTTCCATGAAATTAAAATTGTCCTTAAAAGCGCGTGCAGCAAAAACTAAATTAAAGCTTGGTAGTTTTGAGTTATCGGGTTTGGATATGCCTTACATCCCCGCCTCTCAAATGTGCAACACGCTCAACGTTGATACGCCGGATAGCATGGGCTATGAAACGCACGTTGCGCTAAAAAAACTAAAGCTTATCGTTGGTAACGTGGAAGAGTATGTACAAAACAAACTTGGATATGCCACGCAAGCTGAGTTATGTAAGGCGTTGAGTGCTGAACAGTCTGATGCCGTTGCCCATGCCATTTACAATATTGAACAACGAAGACAAGCGTTGATTGTTGGCGATCAAACTGGAATTGGTAAAGGCCGCATTGCTGCCGCCATGATTCGCTATGGAAGAAAGCAAGGCCATAGACCAATATTCATAACGGAGAAACCCAATCTCTTCAGTGACCTCTATCGTGATCTAAAAGCTATCGGTAGTGAAACGCTAAAGCCCTACATCGTAAACTCACGCGATAGCAAAACGCATGTGAAGGATGAAGACGGTACAGTGATCTACGAAGCACCAGACACGGACACGCAAAAGAAAATTATTGATAGCGGAGCATTGCCAAAGGAGTTTGATTATGTCATACTCACCTACTCTCAAATATCAAGCGGCGAAGTTGACAAGCAAGGTAATCTGATTGGAAAATCACCGAAGGGCACTTGGGTTGAACGCGTTGCTTTTGGTAATACGGTTATCCTCGATGAATCTCACAACGCCAGTGGTGACAGCAACACGGGTAAAATTTTACAGGACATTATTGGCGGTACTAAGGGCGTAACGTTCCTCTCGGCAACATTTGCCAAGCGTCCTGATAACATGCCGATATATGCGATGAAAACTGCTATCAACGAAGCGAACATGAGCAAGGCTGAACTCATTGAAGGTATCGAGAAAGGCGGCGTAGCCTTACAGGAAGTTCTTTCGGCACAGCTTGTTCAGCATGGTCAGATGATTCGTCGTGAACGATCATTTGAAGGTATTGAAGTTAACTACATCACGCTGGACGATAAGGCTGAAGAACATAAAGCGGTTGCCAATAACATTACAACAATTGTCCGCGACATTATCGAATTTCAGAAGGATTACATTGATACCGAAGTAGAAGCCTTAGACTCGATTGCAGCCAAGACGAATTCAGGCAGCAACGTTGAAAAACGTAAAGGAACTAAAGGTGCAGGTGTAGATAGTACACCGTATTTCAGTAAGGTATTTCAGGTTATCAATCAAATGCTTTTCTCTATCAAGGCAGATGCTGTGGCCGACCGCGCCATCATGAGACTAAAGGAGGGTAAGAAACCTGTGATTGCTTTCTCTTCTACGATGGGAAGCTTTATTGAAAGTCTTACTGATTCAGATGGTCGAAGTCTAAACGAAGATGGTGTAAAGATCAATGCTGATTTTGCTACCGTACTTCAAAAAGGTTTGGATGGTGTATTGCGTTACACGGAGCGTAACGAAATGGGCGAAAGTGTTTACAAACGATTTGACGTTAGCGAACTACCGAAGGAAGCTCAACTTGAATACAACCGTATCGCTGATGAGATACGCAAAAGCAGTAGCGGTATTGTCATTAGTCCCATTGATTTGATCAAACAGAAAATAACGAAGGCCGGATACAGAGTAGCGGAAGTAACGGGACGAAAATTAGAAGTCGAATTGCGCGAAGCGAAAGCGGATGAAGAATTACCTGTAAACAAAATCAAAGACATTGGTGTAACAATTCCTTCCATTGCAAAACAACTTCTTCCACCTTTTCAGCTTAAAGTCGTTAAAGACCTGACACAAGGCGAAGAAGGTGCGTATTTCACTAAACTTGTAAACGAACTTGACGCCACAGGTAAGGAACTTAAAAAAAGGTCTGTTCGAGGTGAATACGAGAAGTATAACAACGATCATCCTTCTGAATCACACAAGTTTCACGAAGAAATTGTAACGCCATCATTGCATTACTTCAACGCCTCTAGCGATTGGTACATTTATGAGTGGAATGAAAATGAAAATTTATTCTTTGGTTATACTATTCTTAATGGCGACACTCAAAACGCTGAATGGGGGTATATAAGCTTGGAGGAATTATTTGCCATCAATGAATTTGCCCGAACTATAGAACTGGATTTATATTTTGAACCTCGTCCATTAAAGGAGCTAATCCATGATAAGTATGGCGAAGAACTGAATGGTCTTGGTGATACGAGGAAAGCAACCAGAAACATTGGCTTAATCAAAACCAGAAAGAAGGAAAACGCTAATGATGCTTTCAGAAAATTTCAGAACAATGAGGTTGATGTATTGCTAATCAATCAGTCTGGTTCTACCGGAGCCAGTGCGCATGCGCTGGCAACAAAAGCTGTTCCGGCCAGTGAGGTAAAGCAACGTGTTATGATCTTGCTGCAAGCCGAACTTGACATTAACACAGAAGTTCAGAAACGTGGACGTATCAATCGCACAGGTCAAATATTTAAACCTATATATGATTATGTATTTTCTGCTATCCCTGCGGAAAAGCGTTTAATGATGATGCTGCAAAAGAAGCTGAAAAGCCTTGATGCCAATACTACATCCAACCAGAAACAAAGTGAAGCTTTATTAAGTGTTGATGACTTTCTAAACAAGATTGGTGATAAGGTGGTGATAAATTACCTGATGGACAATCCTGAAATTAACGCTATGCTGGATGACCCCTTAAATTTAAAGGATGTAGAGTCAGAGGTTATTACTGAAAATGCAGCGCACCGCGTCAGTGGCCGTGTAGCGGTATTGCCAACGGAATTACAGGAGAAATTTTACAACACCTTATTGCAATTATATAAAGATGAAGTTGAGTACCTGAAACAAATTGATGAGTATGATCTTGAAGTGGATGTGCTGGACTTAAAAGCGGTCTCGCTTGAAAAGTCGATAAAAATTGTTGGCAAAGGTGGTCAAAGTGCTTTTGGTGATAACACCTATTTAGAAAAATGCGAAGTCAATATTTTAAAGAGACCATACTCGGTTACTGAGCTTAATGCTTTATATAAACATACTTTAGAAAGTAGCGTGCCTACTCAACAATTGATTGACAGGTTCAATCTTGTTACGAAAGAAAATCTTTCCAGTGATCTTGCAAAGATACGTTCTATCTATGCGCAATTGATTGAAAGCATTCCTTTTGAAAGAAACTACATCTTTCTGGTGGATGAGTTGGAGAGGCAGCGTTACGTGAAAGAACGGACAATCGAACTCAATGAAGCAAAGGAAGAGAAGATAAAGAAGCAAACAGAATGGTCAGAGAATAGAGCCAATGCACTGCGGGAGTTTATCAATTACTTTACTGTTGGCCGAAGATTATCTTTTCCGCTGGACATGGAAAACTCGTCAAGCGGCACAAGTCTTGCCGTATGCCTGGGCATTCGTGTTGACCTGAAAAATGAAAAGCCTTTCTTGCCCTCTAACATGAAATTGCAATTAGCCATTGCATCGGGCAAAAAGAGAATTGATATACCGTTATCAAAAAACAAAGATGTAAATGCTATTAAAGGGGCAAGCTCTGGTTTGATTGCTGATTTCACGTGGGAAGAAATTAAAAATCTCTGGCAGGGCGCTATTAAGAAAGCGATGAGCAGCGATAGAGGTACAGCGTATATCGTCACGGGCAATCTTTTACAATCGTATGGAAGCGCGGATTTCAGCAAGGGAAGATTAATCAGTTACACTACCGCTGATGGCAAGACGTTAAAGGGCAGGCTTATGCCGGACGGTTGGGAACCGGATGAAGCTGGCGCGGAAAATTTAGTCAAGGTTCCTATCAGCAAAGCGCTTAAAGTCATTGCCAGTTTAACAGGGGGTAGAAGTATCTCAACGGATAACGGAACGATCATTACTAAAACAGCCGATGATAATTTTAAGATCATGGTTCCTTCTAGTCGTTCAACGGGTGGCTCTGTGTATTTAGACCCTGAGTTAAACGAGGAAATGGATAGCGGGCGTTTTGACAAGGTGAGCAACTACATGGTCAGCACCTTTTCTGCTTCAAAAATCAAGAAAGTGATAGAACTTTTTCAGCGCAATCACAACGCAAGTGTGGCTTTACTACCTTACCAACTTGATTTAATTATTGATGATATAACAGTAGATAAAGAAGCGGACTTTATTGCTGAAACGGAACGCAAGGAGATTGATAACAACATTCAAAAACACAAAGAGGAAACTGAAAGAATTGTTGTCGCAACGTTGCCAAGTGCAAGCGATGAAACCCGTAAACGCGCCATAAAATTGCGACTGAAATTAAAAGCGAAAGCAATCAAAAATAAACTAAAACTAGCAGCCTGATTTTTTTAATACCATGATGAACTTATCAACATACAAAGCATTAGTAGATTCCATAGGACTATCAAAACTGAATGAAGCCAATAAAGACACTTACAATATTGTAAAGGAAGGAAGTGACAATTTTAACGACTCCGCTCTATGGAATGAAATGTTGACGGATGCGGACATTAAGGAAGCCTATGAGCTGCACATTAAAGCCTTAGAGAAAATGGCAAAGGCTGAAAGTAAACCTGCCAACGTGAAAGTTGCTAAAGAGAGACCAGCTAAAAAGATTGAAGTCAAAAAAGTTGCAACCAAAAAAGTTGTTGAGAAAAAAGTTGCTAAAAAATTGGTAACGAAAAAGAGAGTTGTTAAAAGAAAGACCTCTCCATCAAAACGCAAAACGAAGAGAAAGGCTGTAAAGAAGTCTGTTAAAAAAGAAGAGGTGAAATTTCCGGTAACGGTTAAGCGATTGAGCAAGGAGCTTCAACTTATCAAGCGCATGGCTTCGTGGGATGGCAAGCGAAAAACTGTTACGGCCGTTGGATTATTTCATCGGGATGTACAAAAGCTCCTGAAATCTAACCCTGATCGTAAACCTATTTTAAAGGAAATTTCAAAACGGCTTGGAGGTGCTTTAACAAAAGCTGAAGCGGCTGGGGTGAAGGAACTGGATATTACACTTGATGCTCATTTCAAGTCAAAGCTGAAAGAAAACGTTAGTCATCCAAAACCTAAAATGAAAGTGGAATATTTAGCGGGTCTTGAATCAGGTCGAAAAAAAAAAGTCGATGCGGATGTAATTCCTGATTATCGTGAAGAATATCCTGTTGAAATAAAACGGTCGAGTCCAGGTGAATCGCTTTCGGGTGTGGATGATGTATTGTTTTCAAACATTGATAACATCGACACAAGTGTAAAGGATAGCTTCAGATTGAAAGGAGACTTAGGTGTGTTCTTTGGCGATCTGGAAAGGTATAAGGTGGCAATCAGTGTTGAAGGTGATCAAGGAGCGGGTAAGACTCAGTTGGCTTTTCAGATTGCTAACGCCTTTGCTGAGATAGGTGACACTGTCGGCATGTTTCTACTGGAGACGGGGGCTAAGAGTAATATCGTTATTCGTAACCGCGAAAAATATATTGCTCCAGCTAATCGGGCACGTGTGTCTACAGCGGGTGAAGCACCTAAAGGAATTGAAACGGTGCGTGATTATGCGCGTCGGTTTAAGGTTGTCATCATTGATAGCTGGACTAAGCTTGATGTTGATAGCAGTGAGTTTGATAAGCTTCGTAATGACTTTCCAGATACGGTTTGGGTAGTGTTATTTCAACGCACAAGTAGTAATAAAATCAGAGGGGGAACGAAGCC
>DATCRE010000249.1:0-3363 GCA_036569145.1 Cyclobacteriaceae bacterium | reverse complement strand
TTAAATCAGACTCCTGTTCGGGATTAATCATCTGAATCAAATCATCAGATTCCTCTTGTACTAGTTGTATGGGAAGTGCTTTAAACATGTTCGTTGAATTTGCCAATTTGGCAAGAATATATCTTTAATGCTAACATAAAGAGTCAGCCCGTTCGTTGGGCAATAGTAATGCCAAGAGAGTTGTAAAAGAAGTAAAATTGTGGCAACTTTAATGGGTTTGTAATATTTTTTACCAAACGCGGGTTAAGTGAAAACCTACTTTTTAATCTTAATAACTGTATTTTTCCTGTTTTTAACAACCTCGCTTTCGGCCCAAAAGCCTAAAAGCAAATTCAAAAAAGGGGGTGTTATAAAGCTACAGGATAGTCTGACAACGTACAGCCAATCTGACATATTCGAATTCCCCAATATCAACAAAGTCAGACATTACCACGACGCCGAAAAAATTAAAAGAATCAAGCAATTAGAGGCCTCTTATGCCGACACGGAGCTTTATCCTGAGTTACGCACTTATGTTAAAAACTTCGGCATTGAAAATTTCTCCGCAAACACATCGCTCATCTGGAAACTGGCCAAGCTTTCAAAAAAATACGGGCCGCCTGGTGAAGACATTCTGCTCTATAAGCTAGCCCTGAAACACAACCATCGCGATATTGATGGAAAGCTGATCCAAACTGAGTCTGATTCAGTTTCGAAAAAGGAAATGAATTATGTTCCGCTCACATACTATTATGAGCTTGTAAATTATCGCAAAGAAATAGACACACTTCAACCTCCACATGGCGTACTGCTTAATATGGGTGAGTGGATAAATTCTTCCAAAGCTGATTATGCGCCTACCATTGGAAATATTGATACGCTGTTGCTCTTCACATCTAAACGCACGGCAAATCTTCAGAGCATTGAGAAAACATATAATGAAGATATTTTCTTCACCACAAAATTTAATGGCCAGTGGATGGAGGCTCAGCCTTTTAAAACCATCAACACAAAATACAATGAAGGCTCAGCTTGTTTAAGCAAAGACGGCAAGTATTTATATTTCGCTCGCTGCAATGCACCTGAGTGTTATGGCAATTGTGATCTTTTTGTATCTGAACGAAAAGAAGATAACACATGGGGCACACCGCATAATTTGGGAAAGAACATTAACACCATTTCATGGGATTCGCATCCGTCACTATCTCATTCGGGCGATACATTATTTTTTGCTTCTGATCGTATCGGCGGCTTCGGACTTTCTGATATTTATTTCAGTGTAAAAGATAAGAAAGGTGTATGGCAACCTGCACAAAACATTGGCCCCATCGTTAACACAAGAGGCAGCGAAGTAAGTCCTTTTTATCACCACAAGTTCAATGTTCTTTATTTCAGCTCTAACGGCCAGCCACTAAACTTTGGTGACTTCGATATTTATAAATCATACAAGCAAAGCAAGGCATGGGGTGAACCAAAGAACATCGGTCCGCTTGTCAATGGAGTTGGAAGTGAATATTACTTCACGATTGATTCAGAATCAAGTCAGCTTTACTATGCACGATCTGCTGAAGATAATATCAATAACCTTGATCTGAATTCCTTTCCGGTACCCATGGAAGCGCAACCTGAAGCTGTGGTAACGCTTAAAGGCACGCTCATCAATTCACAAACCAAGAAACCAATGAAAGGAATTGTGTCCGTCATTGATCTTGATAAAGGTGTTGAGGTTGCTCCTAAATTTATTCGTGAAGATGGGTCGTTCGATTTCAATCTGATCAACAAGAGAAATTATCTATTGATCATCCAGGGCGATGATTTCTTCCGAATAGAAGAGCTCTTCTTCATGGATGGTGACATGGAAATTAACAAAGAAACAGAACCTATTGAAAGTAAGATTGCTTTTAAGTCGCTTGAATTTGAAAATGGTAAAGCTGACATACTTCCATCCATGCATAGTGATATGGATAAGCTCGCCAACTTCATGATTGATCATCCTGATTTAAAATTAAACATCTCTGGTCATACCGATTCCCAGGGAAAAGAAGAAGCCAACCTGCGACTATCACAAGCACGTGCCGATGCCATCAAGGCTTATCTTATTTACCAATACAAAATTGATTCATCACGCATTGAAGCTCACGGATATGGAAGCTCCAAGCCTATTGTAAGTGATGAAGATGAAGATGCCCGACAGTTAAACAGAAGGGTTGAGTTTGATATTTCGAAATGATGGAGGGAACGTGAATCGTTAATAGTTATCAGTTAATGGTAGCTTCTAAAAGAGAAGCCCGGTTGACGCTTATCAACCGGGCTTCTCTTTTTAGTATCAGTTTCTTTTATCGCAACCTATATACTATTATCGATTAACAATTAACTGTTAACCACATCACAATCCAAATAACTTAAGAATATCATTACCGAAGATAAACACCATCAACACCAGCAGGAACACCATACCTACTTTTTGTGCTGTCTCTAAGAATTTATCTGAAGGCTTGCTGCGTGAAATCATTTCGTACGTTAGGAATACAACGTGTCCGCCATCTAATGCAGGTATAGGTAATAAGTTCATAAATGCTAATACCATAGAGAGTAAACCAGTAAGACTCCAGAAGCGAAACCAATCCCATGTGCCACCATAAGCTTTTGCAATACCTATTGGACCTGAAAGTGATTTACGAACAGAGATGTCGCCACTAAATATCTTTTTGAAAGCCTGGAGCTGAACAAACACAACACCAAAGGCGCGCTTAGTTCCAACAGGTATTGATTCTCCAAAACTATAATTGATGGTAGCTAACTTACTCTTGTCCCACTCTTTTGGTAGAAAGCCTATCGTGCTGTCATTCTTGAAATATTCTTTGAAGGAAAGAACTTCACTTCCTCTTTTTACCTGGAACGATAGAGAATCTCTTTTCTTTGATCTCAATACTTTCTTTACTTCATCCTGGTATTTTACAGGCACACCATCAATCTGAATAAACTCATCGTTTGCCTGGAGACCCACGCGGTTTGCAAGACTCCCTTTCTGAACATCACCAATAATGGCGAGGTAACGAGGTGAAATAAAATTACCTGCAGCTTCTTTGCTATTGATTGTCTCAATGAAGTCGGCAGGAATTTTTATGGTTAATTCTTTGCCATCACGAAGAATAGTATAAAAACCATTCTGCGATAACAGCACTTCCGGTTTGATCACCTGTTGAAAATCTTCAAACTCTTTACCGTTTATTTTAATAATCTGATCGCCTGTCTGCAAGCCAATTTTCTCCGCCAACTCATGTGCCCAGATTCCACCATTTTTATTTACTTCCTTGGTAGGGATATACTCATCACCAAAAATAAATGTCAATGAAATAAAAATAATGATCCCCACAATTACAT
>DATCRE010000248.1:0-4382 GCA_036569145.1 Cyclobacteriaceae bacterium | reverse complement strand
GAAGCCGTTGCAAGTCAACATCAACAAGTGCACCGGGATCTTTATCATCCAGATGGAAACGAATCAGATCCTGTAGAATAACCAGCGCATGAAACTTCATAGATAGGGTATCACGCGTTTCTATTTTCAGCGTCGCGAAGGTTGAGGCATCACTTAGATATTCAGCTCTGCTCAATGTAAAAGCATAAGCAGGTCTTGTCAGATCTGGTTCATCCTGCTGATAGAAATCTACAGCTCTGTGCGCCAGGAAATCATATAGTGTGGGACGATACTGTTTTCCTAACTCGTTGCCCTTGTGAATAACAGGTTCATAGACATCAACCTTCTCAGCTTTGCTTTTCTCAACATCCTGCAGGCTCAGGTTGTATTGTGTGAAAGTCTCTCTTACAATCTTGGCGAGACTCCAGGTTTCAATATCATTTTCATCTACGTTAACAGTCTCACTTCTATTGGCAAATTCATAACGGTTGTTCTGATAATATTGCCAGTACATCTCGCCTAACATAGAATGCAATATTGGCTTGACAGGAAAGGCTGAACTTTCAGCTTCCTGTTTCAATCTGTTCAGGTTCTTAACAAATCCGTTTTCTTCTTTGTAATCTGTAAACTTAAGCTGGTGAATAACAGCCTTCACTAGTTGCCCGCTGTTCTTGTCTGCTTTAGCATGAGCATAAATATCATTCACCGTTTTTAACGCCGATTCCGGAAGGCCTTTGCTTTCAAAATCACTTACTTCATTCCAGGCTTTTTCGTAATTAAATGGGTTCATAGTGTTGGTTGTTTTTTGTGCCTGTGTGCACTGCAAAAATAGAAGGGCAAACACAAGTGTTATAAATTGCTTATTCATGGCCGTTTGAATTAAAAGTAATGTAAGGGGAATTCAGTTTCTTCCCAAAAGTCACAACATGAGATGATAATAGAATCCACATTCCATACGAAAATTATAAAAATATTTATTGCTCAATAGACATTACTGAGACTCAGTCCATTTAAAGCAAATGATATGGAATAAAAGCAATGAAACACTGGGTAAGCTGTAGCAACTAAAGTCCGTGCTCGACTTCGCTGTACTAATTAAATTTAGCATACAAATTGGGACAAATCTTTTTCATGCTTTCGGGATTTTCTTCTTGCCAATTAAATTCAAATTGAGGGTAGGATCCTTCTTTTGTTTTAAAATTATCGTTGTCAATATAGTCATATAGATCTTTACCGGTTTTATGTTTGAATGCTTCTAAGGCAACGTACCAAAAGCTTTCAAAATCATAAAATTCAGATCCTTCTACCACTTCGTTTATCAAATAGTCAGGGTTGGCTTTCGCGTTGTAGTATGTATCCTTTCCTCTTGAAATTACCCAACATCTAAAATATTCAAAACTATCATCCGAACATCCTCCATTCATGATAGAACCAGCACACCACATTTCAGAATTATAAGTATGATAAAGCAGATAATCCGTTCTCAGGCGAAAACCAATAATCTCTTTGGGTGTTAGCTTTTCAATTTCTGCTACCAGGTATTGCTCTTGAGCATCTTGATTTTTGGTCGACTTCAGTGACCTGCTTATGATTTCCCAAAATATATTTTCATCCAGCATTTCGGCAGTACTTTCAAGCGGGGTTGTGTTAGTTTTTATTTTTGATGTTTCGTCCGGTTTATCAGTTTTACCGAAAAGTTTGTCGAATAGTCCCATGTTTTTTTATTTGAGTTCTACAATTTCTGTCCTATGCCATTTTTATTTCCACTATTCCGCTGTTATCCATCTACTACATCCTGTTTCCTAACTTCCAAGTATGTGCTTCCGTAAGAGTCCCCGAGACGGGAGACTCTTCGGAGACGAAAAATCTGACTTTGAATTAATATGCTTATTTATCATGCAAACAAAAAACTTTACATCGAGAGACGCGCGCTAGTGTAGGGCATACTGCGCTACTTTTATTTTAATTGTCGATCAGATTATACTCTTCAAGAGCATCTGCCCAAATATAATCCCTATTTATTTTAATTATTTCTTTTACAATAGAGGTCAATTTATCTTGATTTAAGATCTCCTTTTTAATCTCCTCAAGAAACTGTCTTGATAATTCAATATTTAAATAATTTATCGTGTCATTTAAATTGCAACAGCCATAGCCATCAAATGAAATTCTAGATAATGAAATTAGATTTTCATCTGATTGATTAAAATCCATAAAAACCGAACCATCAATACATCCTAAATAGAAATCTGCTTCTCTACTCTCGGACATTGTAGTTCTGAAAAATTCAAAATCTGTTCTCATTATGATGTCTAAATATTATTCTGTTGTTTCAATTGGTATTTTCATTATTAAAATTCCTTTACTGTCAAAAAACGAACTGTCTTTCAATATAATTTCTTCATCCAAAGGAAAACTCTGTAATTTCTCAACAAAGTCTCTTGTGAATGCTTTAATCTGTTCACTTGGATTTGTTATGCCTTCTTCTTGCATTTCTTTTCTAGTCGTATAGATATCAAGATAGTGTTTAACATCAAGATTTTTCATTTGCAATTTTATTTTCCTGTCGTTCCCTTCCCTCGAAATTCCTACACTTCATAGACTTAATAACTTTTCAAGACTCAAAATGATTTAAAGGTATCCATACTTTAACAATGGTAACAGAATGGGGTTTGCTGTTAATTTCAATAGAGCCTTCCAGTATCTCAAGAGATTTTTTTACAAGGAATAATCCCAATCCATTGCCTACTGATTTTTCTGAGCCACGATAGAACATCTCAAATATCCGGTCTTTTACATCTGGTGAGATACCCGTTCCATTATCAGTCACTTGTACCACAAGTTGCTGATCGACTTTACTCAGCACACAGGTGGCAAATGGATAGTTCACACCTCTGAAGATAATACTGTTTTCCATCAGGTTCACAATAACGTGGTTGAGTAAGATCGGATCACAGGTAAGTGAATACCCCGCCTGGTTATCGAACTCTATTCTTACTACATTTCCTGCATTGATACTGTCAAGTTTTGTTTTGATCGATTGAATAAACTCATCCACGTTAATAACTTCTACCTGGCGCTTAGCCTGAAAAAGAGAACCTGTGTCATTTAGCCTGTTGAGAAGACGGAGCATATTGTTTGCTACTTTCTCAATATTGCTAAAGTAGATCGGCAGGTCATTTTGATTATTTTGAATTTTAGCCAGGCGCGCTAAACCCAATAGTGAAACAATTGGGCCTCTCAAGTCGTGACTTGACCGATACAGAAATGTACTAAGTCCCTCATCCGTTTCAACAAGTTTCTTAATAGTAAATCTCAACTCTTCGGTTCTGTTTTCAACCAGCTTTTCAAGATTTGTGTTAACGCGCTGAAGTTCTTCATTTACGGTATTTACTTCTTCGTATGCATGCTCAAGCTTTTCGTTCTTATCCCGTATTTCTTCTTTTTGGGTTTCTATTAACCTTGTGCGAGCCTTTACTTTAAGTTCAAGTTTGCTTTTTTCCTTCAACAGAAATTTTGTTCTGACGTGAATCAGTGCGAAGGTTACAGCAAGCAATGAAAAAGTAAACGCTATTCTTGCATCTAATCGCTGGTACCATCTTGGAATAACGATGATCCGCATGCTCGCGCCTTCCTCGTTCCAGTATCCATTAACATTTGAAGCTCGTACCTTCAGTGTGTATTCTCCCGGAGGAAGATTTGTGTAGGTAGCCGTTCTGCTGTCATTAGCATCATTCCAATCTTTATCAAATCCATCCAGGTAGTATTGATACTTGTTCTTCTTGGGAAATTTGTATTCAAGACATGAGAACTCGATAGAAAAAACATTTTGATCGGGTTGAAGCGTTATACTTTCTGACTTCGTAATACTCTTCACCAGCAATCCTGACTTGTCGTTTATTCTAACCAGATTATGAAACAGATTAAGCCTGGTGAACACAACGTTGGGCTTGCTGTAGTCTTCTGCTATTTTTTCCGGACGAAAAATATTTAATCCGTTTGTTCCTCCAAAGTAATATTCTCCTGTAGTGCTTTTTAGTCGTGCACCTTCATTAAACTGGTGACCTTGCAATCCATCAGCTACGGTATAATTGTAGATGGAGCCTGTAGCGGAATCATATTTATGCAAACCATCAAAAGAAGTAAACCATAAGTTGTGCGAATTATCTTCAAGTATAGAGGGTATATTTTTTTCCTGAAAGTCAGGAATGAGATTCCTGAAGGTGAACGTTTCTGTATCGAACTCAATCAATCCCTGGTTGTCGGTTCCGATAAGAAGTTTTCCATTTGAATCCATTCTGAGTTCTAATACCTCATTTGTTGGCAGGCTTGTTGAATCTCCTGGAATATTTATGAACGATTTGAACGTTCCTGTTTTTGGTTCATACCGATGGATACCCGCC
>DATCRE010000247.1:0-3724 GCA_036569145.1 Cyclobacteriaceae bacterium | reverse complement strand
AACCAGATTGAACATAAAGCGGTTAAGCAAAAACATTTCGAATACAGCAAACTCGAACTAACGCAATCAGTACAACCTGATGTGTTTCCCGATGAGCTTGAAGATAAAATAAGGGAAGCTGTCGATGCGTTACCTCCGCAGTGTCGGGCAATATTCATGATGAGTCGATATGAAGAGTTGCGCTACCCTGAAATAGCGGAGAAGCTAAACATTTCTGTAAACACCATTCAGAATCAGATTTGTAAAGCGTTAAAGATTTTACGTGAGAATTTGAAGGATATAATTTGAGACCAATATTCAGAGTAGTATGAAAAGTGAAAAAGAAATGGAGATTAACGAAGAATTGATAGTCAAATATCTCTCGGGTGAGGCTACACCTGAAGAGGCTCTGGCATTACATGATTGGCTCGCTATGCCTGAGAACAAACTTCAATTTGAACAATGGGAATCAACATGGACAGCTACACATCCTGCAAAGAAGACATCTTTCAATAAACAGTCTGCGTGGACGAAACTCAATAGTAACTTAGAAGAAACAGAAAAAACATCAACTGAAAAAAGTGAGAAGAAAGAAAAAGGAAGAACAGTATTTTTTGGTCTCTCTGCCCAGGCGCTCAAAATTGCCGCATCATTTCTGGTACTGTTAGCCGCTGGCGTTTTTACTTATACAAGGTTCAGCAGAACAGAATTGAAAAACATTTCAACGTTAGCAGAGTCAGAGACTGTATCTTTTATTGATCATTCAACGGTTACCTTATACCGCAGCACTCATCTTCAATACCCCGCTAAATTTGAAAAGAATACCCGCGAGGTAAAGCTGGTGAGTGGCGAAGCATTTTTTAGCATTGCGCATGATAAGGACAGACCTTTTATTGTTCATACCAACACAGCCAACATAAAGGTTATCGGAACCGAATTTAATGTTACCGTTACTGACAGCCATACTGACATCAGCGTGAAGGAAGGCAAGGTAATGGTCTATACAGATAAGGATAGCATCTATCTTACAAAGGGTTCAAGCGGAAGCATTGAAGCAAAAGAGGAACAAATAAAAGTGAGCAACAATGTAAATACAAATGATTGGGGGTACGCCACGCGCAAGCTGGTATTTAAGGATGCACCACTGAAATCGGTCATTAAGGACATCGAAAAGGCTTATCCTTTCTCTATTTCCGTGTCTAATGAAAATATAAATAATTGCCACCTGACCGCTACTTTCGATAATGATTCTATCGAAAAAATCGTAAATTTGATTGCTGAAATACTAAATCTTACGGTTAAAAGAAATGACAGAGTCTTTATGCTTGAGGGTGAGGGTTGTCCGTAATCTAATTTCCATCATACTCTTTCTTGCGATTACATTTCCTGCTCTACCTCAAACAAAAGGTTCAGCTAAAATCTCCTGTTCATTCAAGTCTGTCAGATTAGATCATGTAATTGATTTTCTGTCCAAATCAACAGGCATGCATTTTATTTACAGCTCTAATAAAGTTGAAGCCAACAAATCTGTTTCCTTGTTTGCCAATGGCAAAACGCTGGATGAAGTCCTCAGCACATTAGGAAAGGAATTCAACCTGTCATTCAAAATAGAAGGTCAACATGTATTGATCAAAACTGTTGCGGCTCCATTAGCACTGAAAAAAACAGAGTTAACGGCATCTATTATTCCGCATAGAAAATCATCTACCTATACAATACCTGTGGCTAAACCTCAACCATTGGAGGTAGCCAGTGTGCAAACTGACTTCAATGAGAATCAATATGATATCACTAATTCAAAAAATATTGATTTGTTTGAGTCCAATGATTATTTGAAAAAGCAATTGGTTCAACTTCAGCCCTACTTCGACTCCACTTTTCTGAAGCATGTACCCGCACGATACATACGGTCGTCAATCAATAAAAATAATCTTCATACTGGCTGGTTTATATCTGCAGGAGCGTTGGTTAATAATTATTCTAGTGGCCTGGAGATTCAAGCAGGACTTCGAAGTGTTTATGGTATTTTTAGTCCAAGCTGGTTACGGAAAACAGGCGAGCTTCATGCTGCTTATGGTTTGGGGACTTCGATAAATCTGAAACGAAACTTTTCAATTAATCTGTCTTATTTATATGCCTCTATAAACCGGGAGGATAAAAATTTCAGCAGCAATATTAATTCAGGGGCATCGTATATTCCATGTAGCGAGAGAATCAATCATCACCAGATAAAAACGATGATCCAGTATTCATTTACCAAAAATCTGAATATCAAAACTGGCTTAACTTTTAATGAAAATCAAACAAGAACCACCTATCTGCAGGTGATAGAAAAGGTTGTATATAACACGAGCCCCACTGGCCCTAAAGCAGGAGATTCTGCACCGCCACCTCCCCCTCCTCATGAGACCATTACCGTTGTCAAGCATAAGGAGTTCACTAATCTGTGGCTTGGATGGGAAGCCAGCCTGTCTTACAAAATAAATTTCCTTCGCAAGCCATAAGCGATGCTGCTATTCAAACAGTGGCTCATTATTCTCTATATCTAATTACTTCTTAAATCATCAAAATTTCGCCCAACGACTGCTTTCTGTCGTGCAAAAAGTACATTCTGATAATATAAAAATAAAATTTTCTGATATGGCATAGTGGCCTGTAAGGTCTTACCTGTCTCTCTAGTACAAACGGAGTAACAAAACTGGTGATTTATGTCAAAGAGAACGAAAGAAACAATTAACCTATTTCTGTGGCTGGCCCTGATTGTTTTAGTGCAAGTATGCGCCGGACTGGAAAATTATTATCAGGGATATTATGCACGCAAGGGTGCTCATCGATTTGAGCCAAGAAGAGATACTATCTCACTGAAAAAAGACAATAAGAAGGTTGAAGAAGTCTTTATAAAATAACAGTAATCATTCACCCGATTACTATAAAGACTAACACAATCTATATTATCCATGTTATGTTCATCGTAAACCGGTTACGCTGAACGTCAGTCGCTTGCAACACGCATTGGACTTTCAAAAAAAGATCGCATTTCAATAAACAGGTTTGATATCTTCTTTACTTTTGAAGAACCTGTAACAAAAGCCAGATGTGCTATCATAAATCACAAACCAAGCCACTCGAAAAGGTAGCTGCATACTACAATGCCCGCTATAATGATCAAGTAAAAGAGCAGCACCAGATACAATTTCATGAGAATGGTTTTGATTTCAAACCATCAGCCATAGTCACGGCGCAGCAGCCTGATGAATTACAAATGTATAGCTGGGGTTTTATTGCATCTTTTAACAAGTCGCTGGAAAATGCCAGGGTCAGCAGAACGCAAACACTGAATTGTGTAAGCGAAGAAATGTACAGCAAGCCCTCCTTTAGTGATGCCGCGATGAGAGGTCAACGTTGTTTAATTCCATGTTCAGGTTTTATGGAATGGAAATGGATGGACGATAAAGGCAAGTCGAAGATTCCGTATTACATCCAGGTGAAAGAGCAGGACATTTTTAGCCTGGCTGGACTTTACTCAACGTGGAAAGATCCGGCTACAGCATTGGAGTACTATACATATACCGTATTGACAGCGCCTGCCAATACATTAATGTCAGAAATACATAACAGCAAGAAGCGAATGCCTGTTATCATTCCGAAACAATACGAGAAAGATTATTTGAATCCTTCATTATCAAGAACTGATGTGCTGGCGCTATGCTCTTCATTTCCTGATTCTCAGATGTCAGCTTATACC
>DATCRE010000246.1:0-13987 GCA_036569145.1 Cyclobacteriaceae bacterium | reverse complement strand
ATCATTGCCTTGTTAAACAATGATTAAAATATTTAAATTTTATTAAGAGTTAAGAATAAAATAAAAGACCGACCAACGCTTGTAAAAATATTTGCGTACTGCTGGTGCAGCTGAATAAAAACATTCAGCTAAAACTAAAATGAAAATATCATTGATTATCAGTACCTATAATCAACCCGAATGGCTACGAAAAGTATTGATAGGATATAGCGTTCAAGATTATAAAGATTTTGAAATTATTATTGCTGATGATGGTTCAACGATAGAAACTGAACTTGTTATAAATGAATTCAGTAAAGACATATTCTCAAAACCACTGCATCATATCTGGCATAAGCATAATGGATTTAATAAAAATGTAATTCTAAACAAGGCAATAGCATCTGCTCTTAGCGACTATTTGATTTTTACTGATGGCGACTGTATTCCCCGATATGATTTTATATCAACACATGTAAAGGAAGCCGAGACTGGATTTTTTCTATCGGCCGGAGCGGTAAGACTACCATTGGAATTAAGCCAGAAGATAAATGAAAATGATATTGTAACAGGAAGAATTTTCAACACGCAATGGTTATTGAAAAATGGATTTTCAAACAGACCAATTAAAAATTTAAAGTTAACTGCTACAGGTAAGTGGGCTTCTATATTGAATACAATAACACCAGCAAGAGCTACATGGAATGGTTTAAATACTTCCGGATGGAAAAATGATATACTCTCTGTAAATGGTTATGATGAAAGAATGAAATATGGAGGCGAAGACAGAGAGTTAGGTGAACGATTAAAGAATAAAGGCATTCGTTCCAAACAATTACGGTACAGTGCTGTTTGTCTTCACCTCGATCATAAACGCGACTACGTTAATAGTGAAGCTTTGGAAAAGAATCTTCAAATAAGAAGAGAAACAAAAATTAAAAAGGTTATGTGGACTAACTATGGAATCAATTCGACCAGGGATGTTATCAACATCCTTAATAAGGTTAGTTAGTACATGATGTTCAAGTTATAATCCTATTTATAGAACACATTATCATTTGTGAAATACATTCTTAATTAAAAGACCTATCAAACCTAGATGACCAGTTCAGGACAATTCTCTAATAAATTATCAATTAGTTACCCGGCGCCTCCGCGACGTGTGCAGGAAATGCTGTATCAAAAAAAATATTTTAAGTCAGATCGTTACATATTAATGGTCTGGCTGCTTTTGCCAATACTTAATTGGTCAATAGATTTCTTCAAAGACAGGTATAACAATTATAAGATATTCAAATATGTATTCTGGCATTTGATCGATCAGTCTAATTTATATCTCAAGTACCCAGGCCATCACACTGATGTTAATCACTATGGCCCATTGTTTAGCATAATAATAGCGCCCTTTGCGGTGACACCTGATATTGTTGGTTGCGTGCTGTGGGGAATTTTCAATGTGCTCATGGTTTATTATGCGATGGTACGGTTGAAGTTAAAACAAGAATATAAAATCTTACTCATGACGCTCATTACCATTGAACTTGGTAATGCAGTGTGGTCAAATCAATTTAATCCTTCTGTACTTGCGCTGATCTTGCTCAGCTTTGTGTGTGTTGAAGAAGAGAAAGATTTTTATGCTGGCTTCTGGATCATGCTCGGCACTTTTGTAAAGCTATATGGCATTGTTGGATTAGTCTTTTTTCTTTTCTCGAAGAACAAATGGAAATTTATCATAGGGTGTGCTACGTGGAGTATACTATTCTTCATACTGCCCATGGCTATTTCATCTCCGTCGTTTGTAGTTCAATGCTATGTTGACTGGTTTCACGCCCTGGTCGAAAAAAATAGTTCCAATGTAATGCTTACAACAGGCCAGGATATTTCTCTTATGGGATTTGTGCGTCGTACGTTAGGAGATGCTACCATATCGAATAATCTTTTTTATGCATTTGGCATTCCAATGGTATTAGCACCATTAGTACGATTTAATCAGTATAAGGCTAAAAATTTCAGAATACTGATACTCTCATCTCTTCTCATGTTCATTGTGCTTTTCAGTTCAAGTTCAGAACACTCCACTTACATAGTTTGTATCACAGGAGTTTTTCTATGGATGATTACCCGGGAAGAAATTTTTAGCAAACGTAACATCATACTGCTCGTGTTTCTATTGGTTTGGACGGGACTTTCTCCTACAGATGCATTTTCTGTGCAAGTGAGAAAATTTTGCCTGAACTATGCCTTGAAGGCTGTGCCTTGTATTGTAGTCTGGATCTTACTGGTAAAAGATCTTCTGCTGAAAGATTTTAACAAGCCACAACCCTTACGTTTTCTCGATCAAGAAAATCTTTTGAATGAAATTGAATAACGATAAATCACTTGCAATGGCTAGCGAACTATATTTTTATAGCGAACCAACCATTGTCAATTTGAGCGCGTAATCAAAATATACTATCAGAAACTAAACCATTAGCTGCAAGCATTGCAATTAAAAGACGACGACAAAGCCCTTCAATTAATACTTAAGAGTTGTACTAAAGGTGATCGAAGAGCACAAGATCAACTTTACACACAATTCTACAAGTATGCTTTGGGTATTTGTATGCGTTATTGCCGATCAGAAGAAGAAGCATTGGAGATCGTTAACGATGGGTTTTGTAAAATAATGCTCAGTGCCGACAAGTTCAATCCAGGCCTTTCCTTTAAAGGATGGCTTCGCAAGATTATGATCAACGCCTGCATTGATAATTTTAGAAGAAACGAGAAACACTACAATCATGTAGATATTTCTCACATGAAAATTGAACAGCTTACTCCTGATATATTAAGCAACTTGTCAGAAGAAGTTATCATCAAGGCAATCCAGCAACTTCCACCTTCCTATCAGATTGTTTTCAATTTACACGTAATAGAAGGCTATCAGCACGATGAGATTGCTCAAAAATTAAATATTAGCGTTGGCACGTCTAAATCTAATTTAAACATTGCCAGAACTAAATTGAAAAAAGCATTGAGTTTAGAATTTGAAAAAAGAGCCGAAAATGGATGATAATAAATTTGATGATTTACTAAAAAGTAAATTTGAGGACTATGAATATTCCTCTGCAGGCGCTCCTGACGTAACCGGTTTTCACAATCGTCTCGCTCAGTACCCAAACACGTCGTGGTATTACAAATACCGCACAGAGCTTTTCGTTGCAACGTCTTTTATTCTTTTTACATTATTAAATTCATTTATCTTCTGGTCCACACTTGCTGCAAAAGATGAAAATCGTATCGCTTTAGAGAAAGATAAGATACAGATAATAGACTCAATCACTCACATAATCAGTCAACTGAAATTGCAGCAGCAAACGCAATCTATAATATTAAATCCCTATGGCAATTTCAATGCATCATCTAAACAACAAAATATTAGGAGTATAGATATCAACAGTAAACCAGATCCATTACAACCGGGCGATAGTAATCTTTTATATCTATGTGCGGAGTCTTCTCTTCAGAAACATTTCTATGACAAGTTGGCTGATGCCGGAGTTTTAGAAATCAAAGACGGCATTGCGTATCTCAATGTTTCTGATAAAATCAGCCAGATCAGAAACACTACTTACACATTGGGCCAACCAGATAACACTAAGCTTTTTCAGGCTGATAACAAGGCCGATTCATTAAGTATCGAAACGTATAAGACAGGCATTGCAAAAGTATCTAACACAATATCTTCAAAATTTATTAACCGCATAGCCGATACTAACTATAAATCAGGGATTGGAATTAATCTTTCTCCTCATCTTGATTTGGCCAACGTAGCTTTCAGTGAAGGATCAGGTGATATTATGCGACGCTTGGGTGTAACAGTTGATTGGACTGTTGCGCCTCATTGGAGTATTGAAACTTCCATTGATCATTTCAACACAGAGGTTACGCTTCATGAAGATTTTCAGAAATATAATTTACCAAAATTAAATCCGGTGTTAGATGGTCTTCAGAGTGTGCAGATAAGAACAAAAACCGTTTCACTTCCGGTATTGCTTAAATACAGATGGTGGTTAACAGCAAAAGATCAATTTGTTTTTAGAATGGGTTATACGCCCTATATCTCTTTTCATAATGAATACCGGTTTACTTCGCCATATCCTGGTCAACATCGTCGGCGTGTAGATTCAGATGTAACCATCAATACTGTTGAAGATTTCAGCAAGGTTCGCTTTTATGGTGGCACTACAACAGCAATGGCTGGTATAAGCCGGCTTATAAATAAAAAGAATCAGCTTGAGTTTTCACTCTTTTACGAAAGAAGCATCAAAGGAATGGGTCAGGAAAAGTTAAACATGGAATTAATAGGATTGCGAACTGCATTTCTATTTAATTTAAAATAAGGAAGGTAGAAATATGCAAAAAGTAAGTATTGTTATTCCTGTTCACAATGAGGAGGGAAACATTTTCCTGATGATTCAAACATTAATCAAAATTTTTGATAGCCTCCCGTACTCACACGAAATTATTTTTGTAAACGACGGAAGCACCGATCATACGGCAGAAGTGTTGAAGTCTGCAAGCATGGAGTATAATATTTTTTACATTGAACTTTCGCGCAACTTTGGTCATCAAAATGCTTTAAAGGCCGGGCTTGATCACGTTAATGGGGATTGTACAATTTCATTAGACGGAGATTTTCAACATCCGCCAACATTGATTCCACGACTACTTCAAAAGTGGGAGGAAGGCTATGAAATTGTTTATACTAAACGACGTGATTTCAAAGACACTCCGCGCTTTAAACGTTTTACATCACGCTTGTTTTATAAAGTTATCAATAAACTATCAGACATAAAGATTGAAGAGGGATCTGCTGACTTTCGCTTAATGGACAGTAAAGTCATTGAGGCAATGAAAGCAATGCCTGAGAATGATCTGTTCATTCGTGGGCTTGTTAAGTGGATTGGATTTAAGCAGTATGGAATTGAGTATAATCCAGATCAGCGATTTTCAGGGAAGAGCAAATACACACTTTCCCGAATGATTAAATTTGCTGTGCAAGGCATAAGCGCATTTAGTATCAGGCCTCTGTATGCCGCTATCTTTGTTGGACTATTTTTTTCGACGTTATCTCTTTTTGCATTTATACCTTACGTAATTATCAGCCTGATGAACGCAACAGCCGTAAGTGGATGGGCGTCTATCATTACAACAATTGTATTTTTCGGAGGGCTTAACCTTACTACGTTAGGTGTAATCGGAATTTACGTTGGAAAAGTATTCATGCAATCAAAATCTCGCCCCAACTATTTCGTTCGGGAAACAAACATAATTAAATATGATACTGCTAAGTTTTGATATAGAAGAATTTGACATGCCTTTGGAGTATGGGCAATCACTTTCGTTCGATGATCAGCTTCATATTTCAGCAACAGGAACAATCGCTGTGCTTAACTTACTAAAGAAGCACAACGTTAAAGCTACTTTTTTTTGCACTGCTAATTTCGCGCTGAACAAAAAAGATATTCTCAGGTTGATTGTAGATGATGGTCATGAAATAGCATCGCACGGTTATTATCACAGTGATTTTAAACCGGAGCATCTTGCATCTTCTAAAAATGTACTGGAAGAACTAACCAATCAAAAAGTTAATGGATATAGAATGGCGCGCATGATGCCGTTTGATGAAAGTCTTTTGAGCAAATCAGGTTATAGCTATAACTCATCCTTAAATCCAACATACTTACCGGGTCGCTATAATAATTTCACAAAGCCTAGAACACATTTTCAACAGCATGATATCACGCAGCTTCCGGCGTCAGTTACACCACTTGTTCGTTTACCTTTATTCTGGCTTTCATTTCATAACCTTCCACAATGGTTCTATAAAAAATGTTGTCAATGGACGTTAATTACTGATGGCTATCTAAACATTTATTTTCACCCGTGGGAATTTACGGACCTTAGCAACATGAATTTTTTTCCAGCCTATGTTAGAAGGAATAGTGGAGATAAAATGATCAGGCGAATGGATAATTTTATTTCATGGGCAAAAAATAAAAACTTCGAGTTTGTCAGGAGTCATGATTTTGTTAATACAATAAAATGATGGAACGAGAATAGAGTTTACCTCTCACGCTTTACAGTTGGGGTGGAGGTGAAGTAGTCCCAGGCAGCTTTTGCAATCTCGGCTATTATTTTCTCATTGTCAGATGCTGTTTCTTTTGAATCAGATACGAAGATGGCAATGAAGATTGGTTTTTTATCAGGAGTGATTATAATCCCGATGTCATTCACGGCGGCAGTAATTCCATTTTCGTTTGTATCTGATGTGCCTGACTTATGTGCTACGATAGTTTCATTGGGCAACAACCCTTTAAGTCTTTCTGATTTTACGGACTCAACCATTAGCTGCCATAGGAAATCATGACTCTTCTTTGAAAGAATTGCTCCCTCATAAAATTTCTGCAAGAGTTCCAATGCCATTCGCGGAGTGCCCCAGTTGGCGTATTGCACATTCCATTCTTTATGCATTTGTTCCTCCGTTGCAACAATAGAAACATCTTTGCATCCGAGAGTGTGGATGTAATCGTTTACCTTTCCAGGTCCACCGAGAAGCCTGAAGAGAATATCACAACCATTGTTATCACTTAATGACACGGTATACTGCAGAAGTTTGCTTAATGGAATATAGACATTGTCATCAGGATGATCTTTTCTTAATGGGCTCCATGTATTCTCGTGCAGATCACTTTTTTCAATCCGTATTTTCTGGTCGAGAAATAATTTTCCTTTATCTACCTGGTCAAGAATTGCCAGTGCGAGGTGGAATTTATATACACTTTGCATGGGGAAGTGCTGGTTGCCATGAATGGTCAGTGTATCGCCAGATCCTGAAAGGGCTACCCCTATAGTAGCGCTTCTGGCGCTGGTTATCTTTTCGATCTTTTGCCTGAGAAGAATTGTCTGTCCTTGGATGACATGAGAAAAAGACAGGAAGGTTAATAAAAGTATTGTGTTACGACGCATATTCTGCAAGTTGGTAAATGGATGAATTAAAATACATAAGACTACTGTTAAAAATAAATGAACGCTATTGGTCTTGCAAATTGAATTCTGTCGGCGGCGAAATTAAGAATACATTAAATAAGTAGCCGGCAGCGTTGGGACTTCTGATCATAAAAAATGTTATAGTATCTTTGTGACGTGATGCGGAGTATTGTTGTTTACATATTACTATTGGCCCATATCAACTCTTGTATTTTTATAGCCCAAGAAGAAGTTGACCGATTTGATTCTAACGGAATGCCTGTAGATGATATCAACAGCGTGTTTGAATATTTTGATCAGATAGTTCTGGGTCACGCAGATCCAACGCCTGAAGACGAAGACCATGATAGCTCCCAGATTCTTCACTCTGTTAAATTCAGTTACTTTGCCTATCGTGATGTAATTATCATCAAGAAACCTTTTCTTATTTCCGTTGCAAAACGAAAAATACCAAATACCCGTGAGGAGTGTATTTCCTTAATTTCACTTGATGTGCCCAGCCCACCACCAAAGGCATAAGCATTCCTAATTAATATCCTGTCTGCTCTGATGGGAGTTTTCATTTTTTAAAATTTTACTAATTCAACATGAACAATAAAGCCATGAGGCTTCTATCTGTTCTGGTGTTGTCTTTTTTTGTGCAGGGATCATGCATCGCTCAAGATACCCTACACCTGACACTACCAGAATTGGAAGAACTTTTTACACGCAGAAATCTGAGCCTGCTTGCCCAGCGATATAACATTGATATTGCACGTGCGCAAGTTTTGCAAGCACGACTATACAATAATCCTGAAATACAGTTTACAGGAAATATTTATAACCCGCAGCAGAAGAAAGAATTTGATATGTCGCAAAAAACAGGACAATACGTTTTCGACATCGATCAAGTCATTACTCTTGCAGGCAAACGAAATAAACAAATTCAGCTTGCCGAAACAGGAGCGTTGTTACAAGAGAATCGCTTCTTTGATTTAATGAGAACACTTCGGTTTACATTGAGAAGTGATTTCTTTCAATTGTATTTTCTGCGTCAATCCATCGAGGCTTATGATACTCAGATCAGCTTTTTAGAAGAGCTCAACTTTGTGATACAGGGCTTACAGCAAAAGGGAATCTTCTCAATGAAAGATGCGCTTCGAATCAAGTCGTTGCTTTACACATTAAAAGCAGAGAAAGCAACACTTCAAAACCAGGTCAATGGCATCAATGCCGACATCCAATTAATTATCAGAGACAACCACGCATATCTGATACCCGAGACGAATAATAAAACATTTGAGTTAGATATCAATAAGTATGATTATCAGACATTGCTTGATTCTGCTTACAAAAATAGGTATGATCTCAAGTTTGCAGAAAACAGTGTTATGTATGCGGGTCAAAATGTTCTTCTGCAAAAATCGCTGGCTGTGCCTGATCTGAATATCGGAGCTGAATTTGATAAACGCGGAAGCTTTGTGAAGAACGCATCATTCTTTAAAGTAGGAATGCCACTGGCTATATTCAACCGGAACCAGGGAAATATCAAAGCAGCTCTGTTTACAGAAAAACAATCAGACATATTATTACAACAGCAAAATCAGATCATTGAAAATGATGTGATGAGAGCGTATGCAAACCTCTTAAATACTGACAAGATGCTTCGCTCATTCGATCCGGAATTTAAGGCTGAACTTCAAACACTCTTGCAAGCAATCACCGAGAACTACAAACGACAAAACATCAGCTTACTGGATTTTACTGACTTCTATGAAAGTTATAAAGAAAACATTTTACAACTGAACCAACTTCAGAATGAGCGCATGCAATCAGTCGAAGCTTTGAATTTTGCAGTTGGACAAACAGTCTACTTAAATTATTAACACCATGATACCATACCGATTTTATTTATTTGTTCTCTTCGTTATCCTCTTTCTCAGTTCGTGTGCGGATCACTCGGCTGATCACGTGCAGAAAACCGACCCGATACCTGATAGTCTTATTTCGAAATTGCAGACAGCCCAGGTTCAATTGGAAAACGAATACGACATTGTGAAGCTAAATGGTAAAGTGTTACCCAACGAAACCAAGCTAGCCAAAGTGTATGCACTTGTGAGTGGAAAGATTGAATCTCTTAACGTTGAGCTTGGCGATTATGTAAAAAAGGGTCAGGTGCTTGCCATTCTGAAGAGCTCAGAAGTTGCCAGTATCTCCAATGAAGTTGCTCTTGCTGAAGCCAATGTTACTATGGCAAAAAAAGGACTCGAAACAACGAAAGATCTCTACGATGCGCGCCTTGCCACGGAACAAGACTTTTTAAATGCAAAAGTAAATTACAACAAGATGTTGTCAGAATTGAGCCGTGCAGAAGAGGTTGCATCAATTACCGGTGCAGACAAGTCAACGTATGTTTTAAAGTCGCCTATTAGCGGATTTATTGTTGAAAAAAACATAACCAATAATTCTGAAGTACGATCTGATAACAGCGATGATCTGTTTGAGATTGCAGACTTATCTACCGTGTGGGTTATTGCGCATGTATACGAATCAAATATGTACAATGTGCACGTGGGAGATTCCGTGCGGGTAAAAACATTGGCGAATCCGAATCGTTGCTATAAAGGTAACATTGATAAAATTTACAATGTGCTTGATGTGGAGACTCGTACCATGCAGGTGCGCATCAGCATGCCTAATGCCAGCAATGAACTTAAGCCTGAAATGTTTGCAACTGTAGTTGTTAGCGGTCGGCCTACAGGAAAACGTTTAACAGTTCCGTCAAAATCACTTGTGATGGAAAACAGTACCAACTATGTAATTCTGAAAAAGAAAAACAAATTATCAGTTCAGGAGATTAAGCTCCTCAAACGCGTTGGAGACAAAGCCTACATTTCGGGGCTTACTGAAGGTGACGTTGTTGTTACCAGTTCACAAGTATTCTTGTACCAGGCGCTCACTACCAATTAATACAGTATGCAAAAATTCATAAAAAGCGTCATAGCATTTTCGCTAAAGAACAAACTGTTCACGCTGTTCGCAACACTTCTATTGGTTATTGGTGGTGTCATTGCTTTCAGAAATATTCCTATAGAAGCTTTTCCAGATGTAACCAATACGCAGATCACAATCATCACTCAATGGCCCGGACGCAGCGCAGAGGAAGTAGAGAAATTTATTTCCATTCCTATAGAAGTCGCGCTCAATCCGGTTCAGCGAAAAACATCTGTTCGCTCAACGACCGTATTTGGATTGTCGGTAGTGAAAGTAATTTTCGAGGACGATGTTGATGATGCATTCGCGCGGCAACAAGTTAACAATATGCTGAAGGGAATTGAACTACCTGATAATGCTGAGCCTGACATACAACCACCTTACGGACCAACGGGAGAAATATTTCGTTACACGCTTCAGAGTTCAACCAAAACTGTTAAAGAATTAAAAACATTACAGGATTGGGTTATCCAGCGAAAGCTGCTGGGTGTGCCCGGTGTTGCCGATGTTGTAAGCTTTGGAGGTGAAGTAAAAACCTACGAGATAAAAGTTAATCCGCAAAAGTTAGCATCATTTGATATTACACCACTGGATGTATACAACGCAGCATCGAAGAGCAATATCAATGTTGGTGGCGATGTAATTGTTGATAATGCCCAGGCTTTTGTTGTTAGGGGAATCGGTCTTCTAAACAATGTTGAAGAAATCGGAAATATCATTGTTACAAACATTAATGGTACACCAATCCTTGTGAAAGATGTTGCCGAAGTAAGTTCATCAAGCCTGCCAAGACTCGGACAGGTTGGGAGAGATATTAAGGATGACGTTGTTGAAGGAATTATCGTGATGCGAAAAGCTGAGAATCCGAGCGACGTGATCAAGCGAGTGCAGGACAAAATAGACTATTTGAATGAGAAGGTGCTTCCGGCCGATGTGAAGATTAAAACATTCTATAATCGAAACGATTTAATCCAGTTTGCAACACATACAGTTCTCCACAACATGGTGGAAGGAATCATCTTTGTTACTGTGATCGTTTTCATTTTCATGGCAGATTGGCGGACAACAATTATTGTAGCGGTTGTTATTCCGCTGGCACTTTTATTCTCGTTCATCTGTCTGACGTTAAAAGGAATGAGTGCCAATCTACTTTCCATGGGAGCGATTGATTTCGGTATTATCATAGATGGCGCCGTTGTGATGGTAGAAGGTCTCTTTGTTGTTCTCGATTACCAGGCACATGCTATGGGCATGGAGCGATTCAATAAGCTGGCGAAGTCTGGTATTATTAAAAATACCGGAGGTGATTTAGGAAAAGCAATTTTCTTTTCAAAGCTAATCATCATTGCTGCTTTACTTCCCATTTTCTCATTTCAGAAAGTAGAAGGTAAAATGTTTTCACCCCTGGCCTGGACGTTAGGCTTTGCTCTTCTCGGTGCGTTGATTCTAACGCTCACTCTTGTGCCACTGTTGAGCAGGTTGCTGCTCAATAAAAATGTCAGTGAAAAACCAAACAAGATTGTTGGAGGCATCACTAACGGAATTATGAAGATGTTCTCGTGGACTTATCATCACAAACGAATTTCAATTATTGTTGCAGGCCTGATCGTGTTTGCAGGTTTCTTTTCATTTCAATTTCTAGGTACTGAATTTTTACCTGAGCTTGATGAAGGCGCGATTTATATTCGTGCAACGTGTCCTCTAAGTGTTTCACTTGATGAATCGCGGAATCTTGCGACTAAAATGAGAAGCATAATCAGATCATTTCCAGAGGTGAGACAGGTGATGTCGCAAACAGGAAGACCGAATGACGGCACGGATGCAACTGGATTTTACAACATAGAATTCCATGTTGACATTTATCCGAAAGATGACTGGAAGAGCGGACTCACGAAGGAAGAGCTCATCGATCAAATTCAAAAGAAGCTTGAGATATTTCCAGGTGTTAACTTAAACTTCTCTCAGCCAATTATGGATAATGTTGAAGAAGCCGTATCGGGCGTTAAGGGATCGCTTGCTGTAAAGATTTATGGTGATACACTGGCTTACACTGAACAGAAAGCTTACGAGATCTATGAAGTAATGAAAGGAATTGACGGTGTTGATGATCTCGGTGTTATCAAGAATATTGGTCAGCCCGAACTGCGCATAGACCTTGATGCTGCGAAGATGGCTCTCTATGGTGTTACAACAGCAGATGCTAATGCGATTATTGAAATGGCAATTGGTGGAAAAGCTGTCTCTCAGATTTATGAAGGCGAGCGAAAGTTTCAATTGCGTATCCGATACCTGGAGGCATACCGTAACGACGCTGAAGCGATAAGTGATTTGCTCGTTCCTACGCTACGTGGTTCTAAAGTTCCGATCAAAGACATTGCCAATATTGAAAGGTTAACGGGGCCAAGTTTAATTTTTAGAGATGACAACCAGCGATACAGTGCTGTTAAATTTTCAGCACGTGGTCGTGACATGGGTAGTACTGTTGCAGAGGCACAGGCAAAAGTAAATGCAAAAGTACATCTCAACAAAGGCTATCAGCTTCAATGGGCAGGTGATTTTGAAAATCAGCAGCGTGCCACGCGCCGCTTGCAACAAGTTATTCCGGTAAGCTTGTTATTGATTTTCATTATCCTGTTTGTGATGTTCGGCAATGTGCTTGATGCGGGTACTGTACTCTTGAATGTACCCTTCGCGATAGTTGGTGGCATTGCTGCTTTGCTCATAACGGGAACGAACTTCAGCATTTCTGCCGGCATTGGATTCATTGCATTGTTTGGTATCTGTATTCAGAATGGCGTTATTCTGATTTCAGTTTTCAAAAAGAACCTTCATGACGTGAAGCAAGGAGAATTCACACATCATTCACTTGAGAATGCCATAACCGATGGTGTTAAAGAGAGAGTTCGTCCTGTCGTCATGACTGCACTGATGGCAGCGATAGGTTTGTTACCCGCAGCATTATCTACAGGCATTGGTTCTGAAACCTCTAAGCCACTGGCCATTGTTGTTATCGGTGGTTTGATTACAGCTACAATCCTGACGCTTCTTGTGTTTCCTTTATTTTTCTACTTGTCATACAGAAAGCTTGCAACAAACCTTGAATAAAATCAGCTTGAGAGTTCTCATTGATAGGAGAGAGCTTTCAAGCTTCACTGGCTGAAGTGACTTGCTGATGAAGTCCAATATTCAAAACTTTAAAGAGGTCCTGAACAGGGAGCTCTTTTAGTTGAAGCTTCAGGCTGGGGGAAATTTGAGGCTGTACATATAAATGTTTACGAGGACTGCATATAAAAAATGTTAGTTCGATGTTTTATACACAGAGCTCACCTGAGATAAAATGACTTCATAAAAAAGCCCGCCCTAAAAATAGAGCGAGCTTTGAATTGAAACTAAACCCAAGAATTAAACTAACTAGAAAGTATATCGTATGCCAAGTTGACCTTGCCAGCGTGAACTAAATTGATCGATTGAGTATGTTGCTGTAGGTTTTGCAAATGTATATGTTGGTTGTGCAGTAGATGTACCTGAACGAGTAACTTTCAATCCCATATCTACAGAAGAGTTCAGCGTATTTGGTGTGAAATATACTTTACCCCAATTCTTGTTAAGAAGATTTGTAAAGTTGATCACATCAAATGTTATCTGGATTGTATTTGTTTTTTTACCGGCTTTGAAATAGAAATCGTGCATTAATCTCAAATCAAGAAGATTGTTCCATGGTGTACGTGCGCCATTGCGCGTTGTGAATTCGCCGCGGTGTGCATTCAGATACTTGTCTCCTTTAATGAAGGCATCAAGCTGTGTCCATTGTTCTGCCGCGGTAACTACCTGGCCGGTTGAGTTTGTATAGTCAACAAGATTTATCTGGTCTTGCGTTTTCGGGATAAAAGCAAGATCAACCTGCTGACCACTTCTCGACAAATTGTTGCTCGACGTAATAGCATACGTAAATGGCGAACCTGACTGACCCGAGAAGATCAATGAAACATAAGATGCTCCTTTATTT
>DATCRE010000245.1:0-2883 GCA_036569145.1 Cyclobacteriaceae bacterium | reverse complement strand
GTCCACACACCATTTGTTCCTGCTAAAGGATCAAATTCATACATGTCTTCAACAAGTGAACCGTTGCTAACACCGCCACCAACATAACCTTTGCCATCAATTACAAATGAGAATGGATAAGTTCTTTCTATCAATGGAATCGGAGGCTTAGCAATCCAATCATTATCGGCAACATCATACTGATAAAAGTCTTTAAATGCACCGTCATCATTATTACCATTTCCAACGTATCCTTTATCTTCTATGGTAAATGCAAATGCTCCACGACGAGCCTTTCCTTTAAAGTCTTGTATTTGTGTCCATGTATCTGTAGTAGGATCATACGAATAAAAATCACTTAGATAGTTAGTGCCATCATAACCTAGTCCTACGTAAGCTTTGCCGTCTGATACGAAAGCAACAGCTCCCTGTCTGGCTACACCAGGAAAATCTGCTTTTTGTTCCCATCCCTGGTTATCCGGATTGTAATAATATAAGTCTTTCAGGAATTTCTTATTAGCATCAACTGAACTGTTACCGTTATATCCCAAGCTTATAAAAACCTTGCCATCAATATTGAACACTACAGCACCATAGCGAGCTCCTGCATCAACTGATGGTTGTTGGTACCACTCTCCGGTAATAGTTGTAGATGAACTTCCTGAGTTACAAGAAGACAAGTTGATTAGAACGGAAAGTAAAAGAAATGGCAATATCCAAATTCTTATTTTCTTTAAAGGTGTTAGGACGAGATGCATTTTTCTGTATTTAAGTTAGCTTTTATATCAATAATTTAAGGATTACATTTTTTCTTTCAGGTAATAGATTTCAACCCTGGCGCGATAATTTGACGAACCATCGCCAACACAAAGACGAGTGGTTGTTGTTGTAAAATTATTATTTGTTGACGCATTGCTCGAAGTTGATACAATAAATGAAAGCTCTTTTGGGAGGCCACCTGAAACAGCGATACTTTGTACAAGTGATGTTATTGAAAAGGCATACTGCACACTACTCGATAAATTAGCCACGGCCAGTGGGGTAACAACATGATTACTTTTATCTGTATAGTTAAGTGTCAATTGCTGAGGCAAATATTGTGTATCGGTATATGAGTTTTTTACAGGTTCCAGTATCAATACGGCACTGCTTATTTGTGTAAACCCTGGTGCGTTACCGATGGCATCCAAATGCGGCAAGGTTATTTTCGTTACAAGACCAGTACCTGATTGCATGTATGTTTCGTTGTTGGTGACTTTAGATGAAAGTTCATTCTTAGCTGTCAGCGTCGCAACAGATGTAGACGACCGATCAGCAGTAATATTAGTATAATTAGGTCGCGAGGTGTTAATTGTAAAATCGTAATGATAGTGTTTAGTATCTCCGGCTACAATCTGAGTATAATAAATTCTCAACTTCACAGTACTCAAAGTAATCCCTACAATACTGGATTCGTTTAACGTGTGAAGTCTAAGGCCTTTGAAATAATTAGCATAGTAATAATCCGAAAAATTTGGATCTCCAACTTGTGTGTTTAAGCGGAATTCACGAGGTCTTGATTTCATTTTCTCGAAAAAATCATTTCCTAAATCATCACTTAAACGAACATAAATAGAATCGGTTGACAATGTACTTGATTTGAGATTAACTGTAGCTGATCCTAAAACAGCACTCTCGTCAAAACCAATTTTTTTGATGTTAGGTATTTCACCCACCTCAGTTCCATAACCATCCGTAACCAGATTGAAATATGAGTATTCTCCAACACTCTTCCAGAATTCTGGTAACTTGTGATATTGCATAAACTCAGTTACTCTTCTCACTTCTACCGTCTGAGGAATGTATGTATCGCCGCTTGCGTCACCATAAGAGTAACCTGAGCAATGCATAATTAATCCAATAGAATCGTAAACAGCATTATCAGAAGGTATCGTAGTATTAAGCGAGAACTGTACGTACGGATTAGCTTCAATAACGCCCAGCTTATCATCTACATATCTTCCGAGCAACACAGTTCCTTTACCCGAAGTCGGAAGCGAGTCAACCAATACAGTTGAAGTATGTATTGTAGTTGTATCAACAAATGCTAATGTATAGTTACCATCCAAGCCACCAGGAAGATTCAACGTTCCCGGGGTTTCTTTACAACGAATCGAAATGATTGCGGTGATAGTAAATAGAAAATAAAGACTTCCCCTCCTAATCATTTAATACGTATCAGTAGTTATCAACATAAAGGTTAGATGCACTAGCCCGGAATTTAGTTGGCAAAAATAGAAAAAAATGAATAGGAAATGGAAATCATCACCTTTTTCACCTCTAAATCCGACTGTTAGAACGACTATTCAATAGCTCATATTGCCCGGATCATAACCCTTAAAGCACCGCGACCCAAAGTTTTTGTCAGAAAGAATCTATTTAGTAATATTGCAGCCCTTCATAGAAATGCCCCATGATGGCTTTTAATTGCAGGATTTCGAGGTGTAGCGCAGCCCGGTTAGCGCACCACGTTAGGGACGTGGGGGTCGGATGTTCGAATCATCTCACCTCGACAACGAGGCCTTTAAAGAATATTTAAAGGCCTTATTTTTTTCTCTTACTGTGTAGATGATTTAGAGAAATAAGAAAACTAGGTTTCTCCGATTTAAACTCTTGTTCTGCTGATAAATTTCATTGAGCGTACGGAACGAAGTTCCGCACGAGATAGGGTTTGAACTTTCAATTAACCCTTCAGTCGATCTAGAGCAATCTCTTTTCTATACGTATTAAAAGATGTTGAAAAAAAGTCATTAAATTTTATTGTCATACTTATTTTGCTGGTTTCATTTTGATTCTTAGCGTAGTCATTGTAAGAATCTACTAGTTCTTTAAACAATTTGATTTTCGGAGTTATATCCATAAAGC
>DATCRE010000244.1:0-3790 GCA_036569145.1 Cyclobacteriaceae bacterium | reverse complement strand
TACCTGGACTGATCTTGTAGTGGTAGGTGAATGGATGCCCATTACATTTTTTAAAAACAATCATGGCGTTCTGAAAAAATTATCAGGAAATAATCGGCCTGCAGACTTCGGATGGTGGCGATGTATTAAGTCTGGTGATTTTGATCATGATGGTGATATGGATTTTGTTGTTGGCAACTTTGGTTTGAATTCTATTTACAAAGCCTCACAAAAAGAACCTATAGCGATGTATGTAAAAGATTTTGATGGCAACGGTTCTATTGATCCTTTTGTTTGCAGATTTATCCAGGGCAAAGAATATCCAATTCATCCACGCGAAACAATGACAGAGCAAATGGTTAGTTTGAGAAGAGTACTGACTTCGTATGCAAAATATGGAGCGTCATCATTACAAGAGATCCTTTCACCTGAACAACGTGAAAATATGAACGTGTTCAAATGCGATCAGCTTGCTTCTTCCTATATCGAAAATTCAGGTAACGGAAATTTTAAATTGAAAGAACTGTCCATCGAATGCCAGACTTCGCCCATCAATGATTTCTATGTCGAAGATATTAATGGTGATGGAAATTTAGATGTTATCGCCATTCAAAACGATTATTCATTTGAAACCCTCGGAGGTCTTTATGATGCAGGCATCGGACTTATTTTGATTGGCGATGGAAAAGGTAATTTCTCCAAAGCAAAAACTACAGAAACAAATTTTTGCGTTCGCGGAGATGCCAGGTCAATAGAAAAAATCCAAGCTAAAGATGGGCATAGTCTGTATTTGATCACTCAAAATCAGGATAGCCTTATTGTTTATGAAAAGAATAATAATTTCCAGTTATCATACTGATTATTATTAATGGCTGGTTCATTAGATGAGTGGCACCCATCTGAAATCAAAAATCGTAAATCTGAAATCTATCACTATCTTGCGCCAAATTTCTGCGCTATGACTGTTTACGGAATCAAGAATTGCAACACAGTGAAGAAAGCTCTTGACTGGCTGAAAGAAAACAATATTGAGTTCGAATTTCATGATTATAAAACCAAAGGTATTTCAGAATCGAAGCTGAAGGAGTGGAGCAAACAAGTAGGCTGGGAGAGTCTCGTGAATAAAAAAGGTACAACCTGGCGCCAGCTGGAAGATGAAGTTAAAGACAAAGTAACAAACCAGACGGAAGCTATTTCGTTAATGAAGGACAAAACAAGCGTGATCAAACGTCCGTTGATTGAACAGGACGGAAAAGTATTGACGCTTGGCTTTGATGAACAAACGTATAGCAAGGCCTTTTAGAATTTAAGGCCGTCCAACATTCACTTTCACCATTATCATGCAATTAAAAGTAGAGACCACCTATCGTCAGATATTGGGTATGGCATTGCCTATATCCATGGCTATGCTGGTGCCTCAAATCAATTTTATTACCAACACAATCTTTCTTAGCGGACTAGGTGAGCTCGAGCTTGCCTGTGCCGGAATTACAGGTGTATATTATTTAATCTTTGCTGTCATTGGCAACGGACTTAACAACGGACTCCAGGCGTTAATATCCAGAAGGGCAGGCCAGGGGCTTCCCAAAGAAATTGGTCAGTTCTTTATTCATGGAATAGGGATCGCTATTGTATTTGCATTTACAGGCATTGTTGTTACCTATACTGTGTCACCGTTGATATTAAGTCACGTCATACATAATGCAGCTATAGCCGACAAGGTTATAAGCTTTATTCATATCCGTGTATGGGGTCTGCCGATTTTATATTTATATGTATTGAATAACTCGCTCCTGGTTGGAACAAACCAGACGCGGCTTATTGTCTGGGGCACGTTATCGGAGACAGTCGCGAATATCTTTTTCGACTATTCATTTATCTATGGTCACTTTGGTTTTAAAGCGATGGGCTTTAACGGTGCAGCGTATGCATCCATTCTGGCTGAGACTTTTGGTTTGATGATGATCTACCTGGTTATTCATATTAAAAAACTTCATGAGGCATTTTTCTTTTTCGAAGGAATGAAGTTTAGAATGGAAACCGTTAAAACTATTCTTATTCGATCATCGCCATTGATTGCGCAGTATGTTATCAGCATCATAAGTTGGGAATACTTTTATATTCTTCTCGAGCATCATGGCGAAAGAGCGCTGGCAATATCCAATACCATGCGCAACATCTTTGGTATGTTTGGAATCTTTGCCTGGGCATTTGCATCCACTGCAAATTCTATGGTGAGTAATATTATTGGCCAGGGTAGAGAAGATGAAGTGGTGTTTTTAATTAAGCGCATTACCAAGCTGAGTTTTTCTTTTGCGTTAGGAGTTTTTATTATTCTGAATTTTATACCGGAGTGGTTTCTCACTATTTATGGTCAACAACAAGAGTTCGTTCAGGAAGCAATTCCGGTTATGCGAATTGTATCATTCGCCCTTCTGCTGATGTCTGTTGGCACAGTGTGGTTAAATTCTGTTGCAGGTACTGGTAATACAGTTGTTAATCTTACAATAGAGTTCGTAACGATTTCCATATACTGCGTCTACGTCTACTTTGTCGTAGAGTATTGGAATCTATCTATACGTTGGGGCTGGATTTCCGAATGGGTTTACTGGATCTCCATGTTCTCTATGGCGTACTATTACATTCAGTCAGGTAAGTGGAGAAGGAATAGTGCTATGTAATTTTTTATTAGTCATTAGTAAATTAGTCATTGGTAAGTTAGCCAGATTAACAATGACCAAGATCTTATGACTAAACATGCCAATGACTAATCCCCAATGACCAAGATCTAATGACTAACTATAAGCTTTTTAATGATTGACTCTTCACTATTAGTCAACTTTAGAATATAGAAGCCAGATGGTAAGCTTGAAACATTAAGTTCTGTATCGTAAGTGTTTCTAATATCTTTGCTCGTTACCAATTCACCGTTCGTGTTAAATACTGCAAGAGTTGATAAACCAGTAGGGTGTTCCGTAGAATATTTTATATATAGAATATCATCGGCAGGCACTGGCCACAGAGACAGACCTTTTACAACATCTGCATCTACTACATTAGTAACCAGAACTTTTGAAAACTGGGCAATGTCGTCGGCTGACAATGCATAGTTGTATACGCGGAAGTCATCAATATAACCATTGAATAACGGATCAGGATACTGGCTGCGGCCGATATAGTTCAATGCTGGCTTAAAATCTAATGGACTTATTGTGAATGCATTCGACTCATCTACCAATACACCATTGACATACATGCTTGCTCCTGATGCACCTAACGTAACAGCCACGTGTGACCATTTGTTTGCAGGCAATGCAGCAGCGTTCAACGTTTGTTCTGCACTACCATTCTTAATGGCAAAACGTAGTCCGGAACCAGAATTCGGAGTTAAAAACATATTTTCAGACTGATCGTTACCAAAATCAAAGATACGTTGCCAGGCTGCACCACCATTCCAGTACACCCACGTTGCAATGGTAATCTCTTGCTGATTTGTCAAAGTGGCTGGCAGTTGTAAGAAAGCAGTTGTACCATTCAGTGCTAGTGATTTAGAGCCAACTTTACCCACACCAAATGAAGATGTTCCAAACGATGCGCCGTGATTTAAATTAATCGTACTATCCAGTGTATTCCCATCAAACTGCAGATGAGCTACAAGGTCGTGGTTTCCAGTGGCCGTTGCTGAAGCTTCGTTAGAGTAAGCAGAACGATTTAAGGAGTTATCTACAGCTTTGATTGTATAAAAATACTGACCGCCAGTAGTGGTAGTGTTATCTACAAAAGATGTTGATTTGACATCACGCGCAATCGT
>DATCRE010000243.1:0-5465 GCA_036569145.1 Cyclobacteriaceae bacterium | reverse complement strand
CGTTTCGAGTCTGCCACTTTAGTCTGACCTAATATGGATTCTTTAGAACGTATAATGGTGCGTGGAGTAATGCCGTTTTTCTTGTTATAGTCTAACTGAACAGTGCGTCTGCGACTGGTTTCGTCGATAGACTGTTGCATGGATTCAGTAATGTTATCAGCATACATGATAACTCTTCCGTTTTCGTTTCGCGCTGCACGACCAATGGTTTGTATAAGCGAGCGTTGGTTACGAAGGAATCCTTCTTTATCCGCATCGAGAATGGCTACGAGGGAGACTTCAGGAAGATCGAGTCCTTCGCGCAATAAGTTTACACCAATGAGTACATCGAATATGCCCAGACGCAACTCGCGAAGTATCTCTACGCGATCAAGTGTTGTAACTTCAGCGTGTATGTAACGACATTTAACACCAGCGCGATCCATGAACTTGGTAAGTTCTTCAGCCATGCGTTTGGTGAGTGTAGTGACAAGCACGCGTTCATGCTTCTTAACACGTTCATCTATTTCTTCCAGCAGATCGTCAATCTGGTTTTTACTTGGTCGCACATCAATAAGCGGATCTAATAAACCTGTAGGCCTGATGATCTGTTCAATAACTATGCCCTCTGATTTTCGGAGTTCGTATTCTGCTGGCGTAGCGCTTACATAGACTACCTGGTTAACAATATCTTCAAACTCGTTGAATGTAAGTGGTCTGTTATCAAGTGCTGATGGAAGTCTGAAGCCGTAATCTACAAGATTGACTTTGCGCGAACGATCACCTCCCCACATGGCTCGTATCTGCGGAACTGTAACGTGACTTTCATCAATGACCATGAGATAATCATCCGGGAAATAATCCAGCAAACAGAAGGGTCTTCCTCCCGGTTGACGACCATCAAAGTAGCGTGAGTAATTTTCTATGCCTGAGCAGTAACCAAGTTCGCGCATCATCTCCAGGTCAAACTCAGTTCTTTCTTTTAAACGTTTGGCTTCAAGATGTTTCTTTTCGCCTTCAAACATTTTTACCTGCGCAACCATGTCATCTTGTATCTGGCGCATGGATTCATAGAGCCTGTCTTTACCAGTCACGAAAAGGTTGGCCGGAAATATTGTAATAATTTTTTCGTCTGATATTTTTTTTCCCGTATGTGGATCGATGCGTTGGATGGATTCAATTTCATCGCCCCAGAAATAAATTCGTATGGCATAGTCAGCATAAGCAAGAAACACATCAACAGTATCACCTTTTACTCTGAATGTGCCTCGCTTGAATTCTACTTCAGTGCGATGGTATAAAATATCAACCAGCGCAAATAATAACTTGTTACGAACAATAGTCTCACCAACTTTTAGTTTGATTACGTTTTTACCAAACTCATCGGGATTGCCAATACCATAGATACAGGATACGGAAGCGATAACAACAACATCTCTTCGCCCGGTAAGTAAGGATGATGTTGCACTTAGCCTGAGCTTCTCTATTTCTTCATTGATGGAAAGATCTTTTTCAATGTAGAGATTTGAAGACGGTATGAAGGCCTCGGGCTGATAGTAATCGTAATACGATATAAAGTACTCAACTGCATTCTCAGGAAAAAATTGTTTAAACTCTCCATAGAGCTGCGCAGCAAGTGTTTTATTATGACTCAACACCAGTGTAGGTTTGTTAACCTTGCTTATCAGGTTAGCAATGGTAAATGTTTTTCCAGAACCTGTAACACCTAATAGCGTTTGATGGGCTTCTCCTTCATTAACACCTTTCACTAAATGTTCAATGGCTTTCGGTTGATCGCCCGTTGGTTCATATTCACTGGTGAGTATAAAATCCATGATGTTAAGTTAATTGTTAAACCTTAATGGTAAACTGATTACAGGCAAAATAGTTTGGCACTAAATGCAAAAAGGCTGTCCATTGTGAAGACAGCCTTTTTGTAAGCGGAACGTAGTAGTTAGTTATTCCATATCTGCCATGATTTTTCAGCTTGTACGTGTAGCATTTCCAGGCCATTTTTAATGGTGGCGCCCCGCATCTCAGCTTTCTGTAAAAACATAGTTCGTGCCGGGTTATAGATAAGATCGTATACGAAATGTTCTTTTGTTATAAGTTCGTAATCAATAGGAGGCATTGAATCATTATTAGGCGACATACCCAGTGGGGTAGTATTGATAATGAGTTTAGACTGCTCAATGATTTTGCTTTCTTTGGTAATGTCTTCGTAGGCGTAATCACCTTTCTGCCTGTCGCGTGAAGCAATTTTAAAATCAATTTTTAATTTCTTTAATGCTTCCTGCACTGCTTTTGATGAACCGCCTGTGCCCAGTATCAACGCTTGAAAATTATGATCGGCAGGCAACCACTTTTCAAGAGTCTCGCGAAAAGCATCAGAGTCAGTATTGTATCCTATCAGTTTGCCATCATTAAATTTCACTACGTTAACAGCACCGATGCGCCTGGCAACAGGATCAACTTCGCTGAGATAGTTAATGATCTGTTCTTTGTACGGAATAGTTACGTTAAGGCCGCTTAAACCTTTTGTTTCGGCAATCAACTTTTCAATTTCTTTAATGCTTGCGAGAGGGAATAGTTCGTAACGATAATCCCGGAAACCTTCACGAAAAAATTTCTCGTCAAAGTAAGATTTCGAGAATGAATGACTAACGGTTTGGCCTATCAGCCCAAATACTTTTTCCATGGTTAGATTTTTGTTTTTAGTCTCGTGTTAACTCGTTCAATGAATACAATTATAAATACTGCTAATGCCATCATTAAAATGGCTTGAAACACAAGAGGATCTTTGCCGGTTACTGAAAGATAATTCCAGGGTACTATACTATGATCAAAGAGTGGTACCTGATCACCTTTATTGTCAGTAACATATTCTATCACTTCACGCCAGGGCCAGATTTTATTCAGTGAACCCAGCATAACTCCCGCCAGTAAAGCTACAGTAGTTCCGTGATAATTATCTAATATCCACGATAAAACCCGCGCAAAGCCAAAAAGTCCTGCAATAGCTCCTAATGCAAAAAAAACAATGACTGGAATGTTAAAGGTATTGAATGCATTGATGATATAACGGTATTTGCCCGTGATAAGTAGGATAAAAGATCCTGATAATCCTGGAATAAGGATGGCAAAAGAGGCCAGTGCTCCGGCACCAAATGCGAAGAATAAATTATTGGGTAAGTGTGTTGGCGGTATCCATGTAAAAACAAAACCAAGTATCAGGCCTGTGAGGAAAAATAGCACAGTTCCTTTGTGCCAGTGTATTTCCTTCAACACCAGCATGGAGGAAATAAAAATTAAGCCAAAGAAAAATGATAGTGTTAGAATAGGGTAGTGTTCAAAAAAGTAGCTGGTGAATTTTGCTAAATAAAAAACACTACAGACCACACCCAGTAATAGCACGCTCAAAAAGTTGCCGTTGATGTTCTTCCAGAATTCAACTACTCTGAAATCCAGCAGAAGCTTAAGATTATTTTTGTTAATGGACTGAATGGTTTGAAGAAGCTCAGGGTATAGACCTGTAATAAGAGCAACAGCACCTCCAGATATTCCTATCATGTCGGTTGCGCCCATTGCTAATCCTTTTAAATAAAGGAGAATATAATCTGATAGCTTTCTCAACCTTTCTTATGACTTAGTCAATTTCAAAGGGTGGTGCGGTATTCGTGTCCTTTCTTTCTATACCGAGAAAATGTAAAAAGGTATCACCACGAAGTCCAAGTCGTATAGTCTCTAACGGAATTACTTCTTCCGGGGCTATATTTCCCAGGTTTACATTGGCACCAAGCAGCTTAATGAACCATACCTGCTGAGCTTTTTGTGGAGCTTCCCAGATTATTTTTTCGAAAGGGATTTTTGTAAGAATCTCTTGTACAAGTCCTGAGCGAACTTCGCCTGAAGAACGGAATAGACCAACGTTACCACCTTCACGTGCCTCACCAATTACTTTCCATGCTCCGGCATCAAGTTCTTTTTGCATGAGATCAATCCACATGTAAGGTGGAATGATTTTATCGGCATCTTTTGATCCTACTTCAGAGAGTACCGTTACTTGTTCAGAAAGTTTGGTGATGTAGTCACATTTCTTATCGTGATCAAGATCAATAGAGCCATCCGATACTTCTGCAAATGACATATCGAACTTGTCAAGCAATCTTCTGTAATCATCAAACTGGTCGCGAATAATAAAGGCTTCGAAAAGAGTGCCGCCAAAGTAAGTAGGTATGCCAGCATCTTTAAACACCTTTAGCTTGTCTTTTAAGTTAGGTGTAACAAATGATGTTGCCCATCCTAACTTCACAATATCAATATGATCTGCTGCTACACTCACAAAATCTTCTGCTTCGCGAATGCTGAGGCCCTTATCCATGGCCATTGTAAAACCATATTGTCTGGGTTTCTTTGTTCGTTCAGGCAGGTTTTTTAAATCGTAATTCATTGGCTCTGATTTTAAATGCTAATCACCGGAGGGCTAACTCACGGTGATAAGTTGTTTTACTTATTTTGTGTTTGGTTTAGCTTTTTACAATACTTTTTAACTAAGCCTAAGTGTAAGCTCAGTCACTACTTTTGAAATTGTATTTCATTAGTTGTTTTCGGTTCTAAATTGTTCGATGATCTTGAACAATGCTTTTTGTGTTTCGACCTGAGGGAAGAAATCGAACAAGACTGAATGACCATCAAAATCCAAAATTAAAGCATTTTCTAAATAATTAAAGGCTTCTTTGAATTTGCCAGCCTCGATGAGGTATACAGTCATGCGATAAAAGAATTCGGCATCATCAGGAACTTCCCCAAAACCTTGTAAAAGTACCTCTATGGCCTTGTTATAGTCACCTTGTTCGTAATAGATAAACGACCAGTTCAACCAGATTTCTTTGTCTTCAGGGTCTAGTTTGCTGGCTTCTTCATAAGCATCAACGCTTGAAACAATATTGCCAAGCTTAAACTCAGCGTGTGCTACAGATTTCCAGTATTCCGAATTTTCGGTGTGTATCTTCAATGCCTTGTTAAAGAAGTGTAAGGCCTGATGCCATTTCTCCATCTTCTCAAGGCAGGCTCCTGCACCATACCAGGCTTCATCATAAAGTGTGTCCAGCTTGGTAGCTTTTTGAAAGTACTTTAAACCAAGCTCATACTTTTCTAATCCTTCATAGGCAGCACCGAGACAGCAGTAAACTTCAGGACTTGGTCCTTCAATTTCAATAGTCTTATTAAAACACTCTAATGCTTTTTCATACTGCATCAGATTCATGTGTGTGTTACCTGTATTGAAGTATGCTGAAGCAAAGGCTTCATCAATAGTAATGGCATAGTCGTAAGCATGAAGAGCCTCTTCATACTTCTCCAGTTTGTTATAGACAATGCCCAGATTATACCAGGCAGCAGCTGAGTAAGGATCTTCGTCGATGAACTTCTGATAGTAGTCTACACTCTTTTCTAATTGACCGCTAACATCGAGGCAGAAAGCCAGT
>DATCRE010000242.1:0-37874 GCA_036569145.1 Cyclobacteriaceae bacterium | reverse complement strand
GGGTCTTTAACCGAAGCTGTTACATCTTTATAAGTATCCCAGCTTCCTGTAGGCTCATAATTTAGTGTACTGATAACCGGCCCTTCTGATGAACCTGTATGAACTTCAATTGTAGCGCCAAGATCGTGTGCTGAATAGTGATACGTTATTGATTTTATATTGTGTAAATCAATATTCTTAAACATAAAGAACGACTTGTTGTTAATGCTGCCCAAGCGATCGTGCTCCCAATTAAACGAAGCATTACGAATTCGGTCTGCCTCTTCTACCTGCACTCGCGATGAACGAAGCATGAGCATGCTAGTATTTGTAGCTGATTTTTGAAGTGCACCACCTTTATCAGTATAAGATGCCGTTAGAGCATATCGACCGGTTTCATCTTTTGTCTTATGATTTTTTAACGCAAGTGATCCTGATAACGGAAGACTTACTTCTTTTTTAACATCAGCAAGAGACAATACATACTTCACAATTTCAGTTGCATCTTCTACAGAAAGTTGTGGGTGCGCATTCATACCATGATCGCCCCAAACACCAGTGCCCCCGGTAATTACTTTCTTCGCTAATCGTGGCAGCGCTGTCTTATCATTTTTGTATTTGCTGGCAACCTCCATAAAAGCAGGACCAACTGATTTACCATTAATCTGGTGACATGCTTTACAATCGCTTCCTGCCATTAGTGTTTTACCAAGATTAAATGAAGTAATCTGCTGATGTCCCAGTTGTTGTTCTGCCTTTGGAATATATTTCAAGGTAACCATTGCATGCGATGGATCAATTGTCCCGTCTTCCTTATCCATGATTTCAACCTGGTATTTAACTGGAGCCTTATCAAAAAAGAATGTGCTATTATCTGTTTTAATAGCTACTTCAGGTAATGTGTTACCAACCTTAACGGAAAGCGTATCTTCATCATAAGCACCTGATGTATCAGTAACTTTTAAGATAACATTGTAAACACCATTATTATTGAAAGTGTATTCGGGGTTAGCATCAGTTATTTTCTTTCCATCAACTTGCCATTCATACGTAATGGCATCGTCATCATAGTCTACACTTGATTTGCTGCTCAGTGCGACTTTAAATGGAGCCAGGCCAATGGTGTCATTAGAAACAATTCTGGCAACAGGTTTACGATTGCCATCATTATAATCGATGCGAACAAGTCGTGCATCAACATTATCAATTCCATATACAGAGCCGTATTCCAGCATGTAGAAAGATCCTTCAGGGCCAACCTCCATATCAATCGGTCTGCGGAAGTCTCCAGTGTTTGGCATGAACTGTTCCATGCGCCTGAAATTCTGATTCTCATCGAGCACTACGGTAAACACCCAGTTGCGCATCCAGTCATAGATAAAAAGATTCTTGTTAAAGTACGATGGAAACTTTGTAGCAGAAGATAAGCCTTCATTAAAATGATACACTGGTCCAGCGATAGCACTGCGTCCGCCTGTACCAACTTCAGGGAACTCCACTGACTTATCATACGGATACCAGATCATAGCCTTTGTTGCCGGAGGAAGATTCTTCATACCTGTGTTGTTAACAGAAGGATTCACTGGTGCATTCGGATCAAATAACTCACCTACAGTTTTTGTAGCAAAGTCATATTCATGATAAGGTTTGTTATCGCCTACAAAAAATGGCCAGCCATAATTACCTGGTTTTCTGGCCTGGTTAATTTCATCATAGCCACGCGGACCTTGCTTGCCATCAACACCTGAGTCTGGACCAATCTCACCCCAATATACAATAGAAGTTTCCTGATCGACAGACATGCGATATGGATTACGACAACCCATCGTATAAATTTCAGGTCGCGTTAACGGAGTTCCTTTCGGAAATAAATTTCCTTCGGGTATGGTATACGTGCCATCTTCTTCCGGATGAATTTTTAAAATCTTACCACGAAGATCGTTAGTATTACCAGCAGAGCGTTGTGCATCGAATGTGATGCGTCCTGGTGTTTCATCAATCGGTGCAAAACCATCTGATGCAAACGGAACAGTGTTATCACCTGTTGAAATGTATAAATTTTTGTCTTTGTCCCACGCAAGTGAACCACCGGTGTGAGCACTCACTTCAAGTTCGAGTGGTACTTCGATTAATATTTTTTCCGAAGCAAGATCAAGTACATTATCAGCACCAAGCTTGAAACGTGATATATTCTGATGTGCAGGCAACGTATTTGGCGTATAAAAAATATAGATGTAATTGTTCTTATCATAATCCGGATCGATGGTGAGACCTAGTACGCCATTGCCAAAGCCTTCCTTGTTATCTGGCATTACATCAAATTTGTGAATCTTTTTACTAATGTGAGATGATGGTAAATAAACATAAAGATTACCCGAACGTTCTGCGTAAAACACACGACCATCAGAAGTAATGGCTAACTCCATGGGTTCATTCAAGTCGTTTGCAAGAATTGTTTTTTTAAATCTGTTTTCTTCTGGAGGTTTTACTGCATACGCTTTTGAATAATCACGGGAAACATCTTTTCCGATAGCATACGTTATGCCACCCCATAAATGTTTAAGAAATAACGGCTCACTGTATGACTCTGCAGCATGTCCGCCGCCAGTATAGAAAGCACGACCTCCATCAATTTCATGATACCACGCTATGGGGTGATTATCGCCATGCTCTCCACCCTCATAAGTTTCTTCATCAAGAGTAGCCAACACTTTTATGCCTGTGAAAATATTTTTATAGTTATACCATTCATCTGTTCTCTCCCATCGTGCCGGAAGTCCTTTCATAGATAAATGAGTTGTGTCAATACAATTGATGGTTGCCTTACGCACATTGGGATTTCCCGGATGACTCATAAAATAAGCACCAACTAATTTGTTATACCACGGCCAGCCATATTCTGTATCGGCTGCGGCATGAACGCCAACATAACCACCACCCGCTTGTATAAAACGTTCGAAGGCTACCTGTTGATCAGCATTCAAAACATCGCCTGTAGTGGACAAGAATATAACAGCTTTATAATTCTTCAGCTTGTCTTCCTGGAAAGAACTGGCATCCGTTGTCGTATCGACATCAACATTATTTTCGAGTCCAAGTTTTTGAATGGCTGCTATGCCTACAGGTATTGATTCATGATGATACCCTTTTGTTTTGGTGAACACCAGAACCCGGTACTTACCTTGCTGACAGCCGGAAAGAATACTGAGTGCTAAAATAAAAACTAAGAAGGTGGATTTGATTTTTGGATTCATTATTGGGCTTTATAGAATTTCAAATTTAAACGCTTGAGATAACATAATTACTTAGAAGTTAAAAAACATCATCTATCAATTTTCTTAACGGGTTGTTTTCAGTTAGAATGGTAAACTATCTCTTTCTCATTTTGAAATAAAATACAAACAATGCGCTGATGCCAAGTACGGTTAATAAACCATAAAATATATCAATGCCCTTGTTTTTCTTTTCTATTGATACTTCGTCAACGATAACGGTCGTATTGGCGGTTATGCTGGTAAGCACTTGCTTATTACCACCTGGCCACGTAATAACAAGAGAGTCAACAAGCTTTGAGTCACCCAAGCCTATATGGGCAATGGTTGAATTCTGTGACAAGTGACTGGACCCTCCGTCAATTTCCCTGATCTGATGTTTATCATTGGAGATGACTTCAACACGAGCGCCAATGCCATGCTTATCCGATTGCTTTCCTTTAAGCAATACTTTAATCCAGTTTTTTATCGGAGAATCGTTTCGATATAACCTGGTTTCAGAAGTTGTTGGATATTCAAGAACTGATTTCTGGTTGACAACGAGTAAATCGAGATCACCATCATTGTCCATATCAAACACAACGCTGCCTCTGCCAATGCCATAATCAGCCAGACCGGCAACAGATGCCTTGTCAGTAAATTTGCCGTTGTTGTTTTCAAAGTAATAATCAACCAATGGTGTATTGTTTGGGTTGAGATCTCCATTGGCTACGAAAAGGTCGAGGTCAGTATCATTATCAAAGTCTGCAAAGTTAGCACCCCAGCTTATGGATACAACTCCAAGACCTGATTCATTAGCTTTATCAACAAAGGGTTTATCATTTCCCTGATTTACCATAAGTCGGTTAAACCTGATGTTGGTGATATAATAATCCAGTAAACCATCGTTATTGTAATCTCCAATGGCAGTACCCATAGAATTAATTTTTAAATCCATCTGCTTCTCCGAACTAACATTTTTAAATTCTTCATCTGGATATTCATTTGTCATAAGTAAATCTGGTGTTGCCTTGAAGCCGAAGTCGTGATGAATAAACAAATCAGGATCGTTGTCATTATCAAAATCTGTAAAGGCCGCACCAAAACCAAAACCTTTGTGATTCATTCCATAGTCTTCGTAAACATTCTTAAAATATTTTCCCTCTATATTCAACAACAAATATCCACGTGATGTATTGTTAGCATTCACAATAGTTTCGTCTGTAACTTTACTTAATGTTCCTTCATAGTCCTGAAAATAATTTCCTACATAAACATCAGGGTATCCGTCGAGGTTGATATCGCCAAAGCTTACGCCAGTACTAAACGATATCATCTGATCAATTTTATATTCTTTCGTAACATTTCGAAATGTAGAATTACCATTGTTTAAGAAGACAAGATTTTCTGCCCGAGGAATTTTTTTTAGACTATCTCTTACGGTGAGCGTTGTAATGAAAAGATCTGTCCAACCGTCTTTGTTAATGTCAGCACCTGAAACACCCTGCGTTACGTAGTGCGATGTAACTGAGAGTCCTGATTTATCAAATACATTCGTGAATGTTCCATTACCATTATTGTGATAGAGCACATCGTTGTTCATACCACCGGTAATGTAAACATCTTCAAAGCCATCATTATCAAAGTCAATCACACATGCGCCTCCACCAAACATACCTTCATAAACAGCAAACTGATGCTTAATACCTGCATCAGTAGTTATGTCTTTGAAAACTGCCTGCGCATGCAAGCCGACGTTGGCAAACAACATAACGGCAAATAACAAAGGGCTAAATGTTTTCATTTACTAACAATTGATGGCTGATTGTTTTTCCATTTTAATTGATTCACCTGTTCTCCCATCTTCCTGCCTTGCTCAAGACCAACGGCATTATCTTGTGGTGAATGAATGCCGCCATAAAAGCGCGAGTTCGCCGTTTCTTCTGCTACTTGCCAGAACGATTTAAACGATCTTGCCTTGAAATCTACATTTCGTAAATCATCTCGCTTACGTCCAACGTGAGCACTATCGGTAAATGTCATCTGCTGTCCGAACAAGTCTATGAACACAGTTGCTGCTGCCGCTGCTTGCGTAGCATGCCCTGAAGGAAATGCAGGAAACGGTGGATCGGGCCAGAATGATTCCCAATGATCATCCATGTTACGCGTGATATAACTTGACGGTCTTTCAGACCAGAAGTGATATTTCCATTTCCAGCAATTAATAAAAGCATCGGCTACAGCCATTCCCACCCGCGCATAGGTTTCAGCACAGGTAATCATATCAGCATGTTTCTTTTTCAAAATTAAAGACGCTAAATAGTATGAATGTCCTGGCGGGGTAAACGTTTCACTGGGATCATCACCCCACCAAAGAGAAGCTTCCTTTTCTTCTTGTGTAAGATTTTTACTTTTATCGAGCACAGCTTTGTGCTGATCGAAGTATGTGCCGGTAGAGTCGTAAGCAATCATTTGTGGTAGTGGCAACGTAGCGTTCGCTTTAACAAACGTTCTGTTCTCTCCCCAGTGCGGATGTAATGGAAAGTGACTAAACGATTGTCCATACAACGGAGGCTCCCATGAACCTCGTACTGACGGACGTTTTATTTTCTTATCAAAATTTGACAAGTACGCCCGATGTCCTCCGTCATGCTTCGACCATTCAAATATTGATGCAGCAACAGCTCTTCCATATTTAACTGATCGCTCAGCAACATCTGCATCTACACGCTTTGCAAATTGATTATAAATGATTTCTTCAAGTGAATCAACGCGATGCTTGTTTATCTCAGACGTCTGAATGTATATATTTTTAATTATGGATGCCTGTGCAGCGTTTAATGATAACATCCAACTGTATAACTTGTCCTTCTCTGGCAATGGTAAAGTATCAAGCTCATTCAGCTGTCCAACAAGTGAGTTGTAGTCAGGGAAGCCGTGAACAACAGACTCGTACATAGTAACACCAATATAACCAAAGCAGCGAGAGGCAAATGTAGGTGAATTAGCAGGTGTATTTTTGGTAATATAGATTGCCATCGATGACCACGCTATAGCCACTTGTGGTTCGGTCAGAGAAGTTGCTGGTTTGTTGCATGAAGAACAGCAAAGAATTATACCGATAATACCCGCTATTAAAAACTTCATCATCACATTACTTTATCTTGTAAGTCAATAATGATTTTTCAGTCATTCCAAAAAGAAGAAGATCGTTAATTGAAATAATAGAATGTACATCTCCCCTGATGTTAAAACCAGACGCAGCCTGATTTACGTATTCAAGCTTACCATTACCAACACCTTTCAATAACACGCCATAGTTGCCATCCATTTTTCCCAGGCGTAGTTTTACAAAACTATTGTTGCCACAGAGTAAAACATCGTTTATTCCATCATGATTAAAATCCAAGACTTTAAATGCATTGACAGGTGCATATTGAGCCTGTTGAGGTAATTCGATAGGTGTGAATTTTTTATCCCTTCCCCTAAGCAGGCACAATGTCTCAAGTGTATTGATAGTGTTGTGACCAGCAGTCGAAAGATCTTCTGGTTTGAATATCTCTGCGAGTGTGACATCTGCATAACTTTGATAACTATTGAAACGTTGTCGCAGACTACCTATTTGTTCAAGCATCTCATCTCGCGTTACATAGGGGAAAATTTTACCTTGAATATATGAACAGATGAATGGATCTATTGAACCATTGTTATCGAAGTCTTTGTAAAACAATTCCAGCGGTTTTTCATTGCTTGCCTGTAGCTGGTTATTTGTACCCAGATTACCTAACAGTAAATCAGGTATGCTGTCATTGTTAATGTCATCTGCATAAATAGTATTCCACCATCCGCGCAAATCGGTTGAGATAAAATTCGCGGTTACTTCCGTTAGCTTGCCTTGGTTGATTGAATAGATTGTGACGGGCAACCACTCACCTACTACAATCAGCTCATTGTTTTTGTCGTTGTCAAGGTCTATTGAAATTGCATCGGTGACCATACCAATATTCTGGAGCGATGGCGAAATGAATTCAATCTTGTCCGTGAAATTTCCATGACCATCACCAATTAATAAAAAACTTTTTGGCTTTTCAGGATAGCGCCCGGGAATAACTCTTCCACCAACAAATAGATCGGCATTATTATCACCATTAATATCGAGTACACATACAGTGCCTTTGCTTACAAGCATTGACGGAAGTGCGTTGTCACTCTTTTTGAAATTGCCTTTTCCATCGTTAATATAAATTCTGTCTTGCAGCAAAGCATCGTTGGGCATAAGATTGCCATAGCCACCGCTAGCCACATAAAGATCCAAAGCTCCATCATTGTTAGCATCAAAGAACACAGCATCAGCATCGGTGAAAGATTTATCCGTCTCAAAGGAAGTTACTGTTTTATTCACAAATCTGTTTTTGTTTTGTTGAATAAAAAGTTTCGCTGCCTGGCCGTTACCTCCTCCGATAAAAACATCTTCAAGACCATCGTTATTTACATCTGCTTTTGTCATGCACGGTCCACTATGCGAGAATTGACTTGTTAACAGCGGCTGTCGTTTAAAGTCATTTATGGTTGAAGTCGGTTGTGTAAACTGTATAGATTTTGCTTCTGCATAAACAGGCACTGTTTTGATTTGTTTCTCATGATATACACGCGCATCAGCTTCTGATACACTGACCACCTGGTCAGCTTTAATATTCGTCAACAACTGCTGCTTGCCCGTTGGCCAGATTATTTTCAACGAGTCTACAACTGTTGCAGCACCCAACCCAATGTGCATGATGGGAGATACTGATGAAAGATAACCATGCTGATTAAATTGTTGGAAGAACTGCTCCTTTCCCTTAATGCTTACAATAATCTTTGTGCCAATGCCAAGTGTATTAAGTTTGCTACCGTTAAATTTTAGTTGCAAGTAGTGGTTGGTCTTATCAGCATCGTTGCGATAAATAAAAGCAGGTTGATTTACATTATTAATAACAACATCAAGGTCGCCATCATTATCAAGATCAGCATAACCAGCACCTGTACTATTCGAAGCTTTGTTCATGCCCCAGTCTTTGGTTTCATTTACAAAACCTTTGCCTTTGTTATTACCAAAAGCATAGTTAGAGACATTTGAAGCAGGCATGTGTTGGATGATCTGCAAAGCATCTTCTCGAAGCAGACGTCCTTTGCTTTTCACAAAGTCATCCATGTATTTAATAAAATCGAGATTGGTATAATCACGATAGTAGCCATTTGTAACAATGAGATCTTTCCAGCCATCATTATCATAGTCGGCTAATAGCGCGGCCCAGCTCCAGTCTGTATTTGAAATCCCCGAGAACTGGCCTACTTCACTAAATGTACCGTTGCCGTTATTGAGTTGAAGCATGTTGCGCATGTATTGATAATAAAATCCAGATCGCAAGTTGAGATCGAATTTCCCATAGTTATCCGGAGCCAGCAATAGTTTTTGTCTGTGGTTATCTTCGGGCAACATATCCAGCGTGATAATGTCTTGCAGACCATCATTGTTGATATCACCTACATCATTACCCATGGAGAACTGGCTGTTGTGTCCAACACATTCTTCTAATTTGTTAGTGAAGCTGCCGCGACCGTTATTGATGTATAGATAGTCAGGTACATTATAGTCATTCGAGATGTAGAAGTCGGGCCAGTTATCGTTGTTGAAATCTCCAAGTCCAACAGCAAGACCATACGACAAAGCGGAGCCGTTAATTCCAGATGCTGTTGTCTTGTCTTCAAATTTTTGCTTGTCATTTTGTTTGTACAATCGAAGACCGATAAGCGGGTCATCTTTCTTCATCATCTCTTTTGTACTCACTTCATTCAGGATTGGAAGTGATTTGGGATTGTGATTTAAAAGCAAGGCATCCAGATCACCATCAAGGTCACAATCAAAAAAATATGCCTGGTTGCTGAATGCTTTGCTGGCGAGGCCATAGGCTTCTGCCTTTTCTGTAAAATGTGGTATACCGTTAGCGTCGTTACCATCATTTACAAATAACTGGTTTGCACGGTTCTCTTCACGAACCATTCCGGAGTAGCTGACATAGAGATCAAGTTTGTTATCTGAATTAATATCCACTACTGTAACACCGGTTTTCCAGGGACCAACTCTTCCCAATGCTCCCGATGCCGTTGTAATATCTTGAAATTGCATGTTGCCCTTATTAAGGTACAACTTATTCTCACCCATGTTTGATGTGAAGTAAATGTCGATAAGGTCATCACCATTGAAGTCACCTGTCGCAACGCCGCCACCATTGTAGAAGTACTCATACATGAGGATATTAGTGTTTAGACCTTCGTTGAGGATATTCGAAAAATCAATATGAGTTTGTGCGGATGAAAGAAGGGTAAAGAGTGTTGGCGCAGCAGATGTTTGTACTGTGTCCACAATTTGATCGCTATTTCGTGAACATGAAAAAGAGAAGACTAATAGGATGACTAGAATTTTTTCTATCAGAGACTTAAACATTTACATTAAATTAAAAACTAAAAGATCTACCCCTGAATTGAGGGGTAGATCTTTAGTGTATTATCAAAGTTATTCTTCCGTATAATCAGGATTATTAAATCCTTTCAAATTTGTATTGATATTCACTTCTATGCGACTTATAGGACGATAGTACATCTTATCTTTCCATGTTCTGGTTTCATTGGAAGTGTTGTCTTCTATTGTGTATGTGTAATCATAGACAGTATTGTCATAATGATACGGAACCAATGCAGTTTTTCCTACTTTCAATTTAGCTTCGACATGGACATCTTTTATACCCCGACCAAGTGTTGTTGAAGGTATCATCCAACGACGAGCATCATGATATCGGTGTTCCTCATACACTAATTCAATTCGACGTTCATTTCTGTATCGATCTCTGAGGTCACTACCCGTATCTGAGATTGCTGGCATTCCTGCTCTAAATCTTATTTTATTAAGCCAGGTTGTTGCTTCAGCCTCATCTCCCAATTCAATACAAGCTTCGATGTAATTTAAAACTGCTTCGGTGTAGCGGAAGAATGGCCAAGGTATCACCTGGAACCCTGATTGATTTTCGACCACTGCCGGGTTGGGGTCAATAAACTTCCTGACATAGTAGTGTGTGCGGCTGCCGTTCCAATTCTCAACAGCAGATTCACGAGTGTCAACGCCATTAATAAGTCCACCGTTGCCATTATCATAATAACCGGTTTGAATCTGATTATATGGATCAATGCCTGCAACATCAGATGGTCTTGGTTTCCAATCTGCACCATCATACAAAACTGTTGCATATAGTCGGGGATCGCGATTAGCATATGGTTCTTTAGATTGAACTGGGTCATTCCAGTCGAACTTAGATCCATCCATCATTTCATAATCGTCGACAAGCTGCTGGATTGGTGTATTACCTGCCCAGTTATGATAACCATTTGGACCATTGTTGATACCAAAGTGTATACCTCCTAATGGCCAGTTATTTTCTGTAGTGTACAAACCCGTTTCAGTACGTTGAAATATTAATTCTGCACCTGCAGCAGCATCTGCTACTGCACTACCACCACCCATGGAGAGAGAAACGTAATTAGCTTTGCCCTGGGCTGCAGTTTCGGGAGCACTAAGGTTAAGTTTATAGCCTGTACCTTCATCCATAACAGCTTTAGCGGCAACTTTTGCAGCAGTCCATCTGTCAAGCTGATTGCCCGATGTATAACCAATTAATTCCTTATGTGCATAAGTACCCAGAACAGTTGGTGAATTTGCTGATGCTTTTGTCATATCATGAAGATCACTCGCAGCATAAAGCAATATCCTTGATTTTAATGCAAGGGCAGATAGTTTCGACGCACGACCGGCCTGCATAGTCTTCCCATCCAGTAGTTGAGCGGCCTTGTCACAATCAGCAATGATAAACTGAACACACTCATCAAAAGTGTTTCGCGAAATCTTATAATCATCAGTCAATGTATAAAGTTTGTCAACTAATGGAACACCGCCATAAAAACGCACTAACTGATGATAAAAATATGCACGAAGAAAATAAGCTTCTCCCAATAACATATCCCGATCAACATCAGTAAAAGTCGAGTTTGGCAATTTAGTAATGGCTGTGTTTGCAGCGCGAATAGCGTTGTACATGGCACCCCACTCATAGGTTGAACTGGTCCACGCTAAGTTCGATGGAGTTTCAGTTCCTTCTGTAAAAGTATTGATGTTTCTACCGGCGTGTGTAAACATTGCTTCGTCTGTGTAAGCTGCAAGCATTTGCTCTTCAAATCCACCATAGCCAAGAGATGAATAGATTCCATACACAAATGCCTGCGACAAAGCACCATCACTCCACGTTGCCTGGTCTGATACAAGCGCAGCAGGTTTTGTATTTAAAAAATCAGTATTACAGGAAAGCGGTAAGGTTAGACCAACCAATATTCCTAATATTCTAAATATCTTTTTCATATTTACTGGTTAGTTAAAATGTTAAACGTAAACCCATATTGATGACACGTGCCTGAGGATAGTATTGTCCTCCACCCGTTGTAGTTTCTGGATCAAATATCTTATACTTGTCGAATGTCAATAAATTGAGTCCATTGACATAAACTCGCGCACGTTGTAGTCCGATTGTTTTGCTAATGGCAGGATTTAGATTATAACCAAGTTCAAGATTTTTTAATCGGATATAGTTTTTGCTCAGCAAATAGTATGTATTGTTTCCGTATGAGCCACCGGTATAGTATGTATCACCACGTATTGCCAACCGCGGATCGGTTGTACTTGGATGATCAATTGACCATCTGTGATCATAACTGTATTTAAGATAATTACCAATATCTCCTGATTCTGTTCCAAACCATAAGAGTGCACCAGTAGCTCCCTGGAATAAAATTGAAAGATCAAAATTCTTGTATTGGAAATTCATGGTTACACCAAAGTTGAAATTTGGAGTAATGGTTTTATCAAGGCGCACCTGATCGTCACCTGTTATTTTTCCATCATGGTTGTAGTCAACAAATTTCATATCACCAGGTAGTAACTTAGATGTAACACCACTATAGTCAATTTTCCCAGCTCCAGTACCAGTAGTTGCATCAATCTCTTCCTGATCTTTGAATACACCGTTGGATTTATAAACAAGGTATGCACCATACTGATGTCCTGTCTGCCATTGATACTCAGGGTTTGCAGTGACTTCATTCATATAAAGAACTTTATTCTTGTTATAACCAGCATTGGCGCCAAGAGTATATTTTAAATCACCAGCATTGCCGTTATAATTAAGTGTGAATTCAAAACCACGGTTAATCATCTTTCCACCATTCACCGGAGGCAGCTTATTTTGGATACCGCTAGAGCTTGGCGTAGATCCGGTATTCTGAATAAGCATATTACTACGCTTATTATGGAAATACTCCAATGTAAAATCGAACTTAGAGAAAATCGTTCCCTCTAAACCGATATTAGCATTATTAGATACTTCCCATGTAAAATTCTGATTGGCAACTAGATTCTCTCTCAGCGTGGTTGCAACGGAACTATTAATTGGGAATGTTCCAGGAGAGTAGGCAGAAAGAAATGCATACTCCATTATAGTAGTTGAATTAGGCCAATACATTACATCACCACCCATCTGCCCATAAGAACCTCTTAACTTAAGGAAGTTTATAGCACTTAAGTTTGACATGAATCCTTCATTAGACACGTTCCAACCTGCCAGAATACCAGGGAAAAATCCAAATCGGTGTGCTGCAGGAAAGAATGATGAACCATCACGTCTCCAAACAAATTCAAGAAGATACTTTTCTTTATAGTTGTAGTTGATACGACCATAATAACCCAGGCGGGCACGGTTGTATGTATAGTTATTATCATTTCCGCCACTTATTAATTGAGTAGCGCCACCAAAGAATGGTTGATCTATCGCCGTTGAAATATATTCTCTTCTGTAGGCCGATACATTTTCAGCGTTAAACTTTTCACGTGTTGTACCTGCTAAAATTGCTATAGTGTGATCACCAAAGGTTTTATCATAGTTAAGCATAGCAGTCAGATTCGTGTTGACTACTGTACCCACCGATTCAGTTAACCTTGCATCTGTAAACGTAGAGCGAAGTGCTTTCGTCAATTTTGGAGTAACGCCATCTGCTTCATAACTCACTTTATCCCAAGTATACAAATACCATGGTGTCTCCCACTTCTTATCACGGTCGATTGACTTATCAGCAGATCCAACCAGCGTGAGTTTAAGACCACTAATCCATGGATTTGTGATCTCAACTTTTGCATTAGACTGCAGATAATCTTTTGGATTCTTGTCGTAACCTGTTGCATTTGTGGTGATCACATAAGGGTTCTGACCATTTTCGATATCCGGTCCTGGCAAACCATTAGGCCATACTTCGGGTTCTGTTGGTCTACCACGCATTAACATGCGAAAAATTGATGAAGCAGTTTGCGTTGGGAAGTTGCGATTTTCTTCGCGAGCCATAAGACCAACACTTGTGTTTACATATTTATTAACTCGAGCATCGAGATTGATTCTGAAGTTGTATTGCTTATAATAAGTTGCTGAGTTTTTGTAGTACGCATCCTGATTGATATAACCAATAGAGGCCAGGTATTTAACAGCATCGTTACCTCCACTTATCTGGATGTTGTGACGAGATTGTGGAGACCATGTTTTGAATGCTGTTTTAAACCAATCTGTATTTGGATGACCCCATGGATCGCTACCATCTTTATATTTAGCTACATCGGCAGGGCTATAGTTAGCGTTTATTGTTGTGCCACCGATTGAAGTATATGTTCCGTTAGTTTGAATTCCAGCCCATGCTGCACTCCATTCACTTGAAGGTATATTCTTGTAAATTGGTGTTTCGTTCATGATTGCCGCATACTCAGAGGCATTTGACATTTTAGGAATTCGCGTTGGCTGAGCCCAGCCCTGATTGAAGTCATAAGAGACTTGTGGCACACCTGATTTTCCACGCTTTGTGGTCACCAGAATTACGCCGTTTGCAGCACGAGAACCATAGATTGCTGCTGACGCATCTTTCAATACAGAAATAGATTCAACATCCTGCGGGCTAATTCTTCCAAGACCACCATCACGATCAGGAATACCATCAACAACGATAAGTGGCGATGTGTTTCCTGTTGTATTTACACCACGGATTCGAATGGTAGAACCATCATAGCCAGGTTCGCCGCTGCTTTGCACAGCAACAACGCCAGCAAGACGTCCCGCAAAAGAGTTTGAAAGATCAACGGCTGGAGATTTTTGCAAATCAGTACCGTTAACAGCAACCACTGCTCCAGTTACTGTCACTTTCTTTTGTTCGCCATAACCAACAACAACAACTTCTTGCAATGCCTTGATATCGGCGGTCATTGAAATTGTAAAATTGGTTTGATCTCCGACTGTAATTTCATGATTAGCATAACCAATAAAACTAAAAACTAGTACACTGCCTGAACCTTCTACTGCCAGATTAAACCTGCCATCTGTGTCAGTTGTTGTACCGTTGCTGGTTCCTTTCTCAAGTATGTTAACACCGGGCATTGCTATGCCTGCATCATCCTTAACAACTCCGGAAACCTGAACTTGAACAGGACTTATCAGAGTGGGTTCTGAAGCTACGGTCTCGCTCCGTTTTGATGCTTTAAGTATGATTTGCTCACCAACAACTTCATAATCAAGACTTGAATCGAGTACTTCATCAAGAAGCTCACCTAAAGTCATTTTAGCATTGGTGATGCTGATTTTGTGGTGATCATTAATAACACGGGAGCGGTAAGTAAATTTTACTTTGGTTTGCCCCTCGATTTCAGTCAGTAATTCTTTCAGATCGGTTTCGCCAACCTGAAGAATAACTTTCTTTTCCAAAATCTCCTGGCCTTTAGTATCGACCGCATAGCCAAAAATTGCAGTTGCGCAAATAATCAGCATTGGTATTACGGTGATTTTCATAAAGAATAGCAGTGTTTTAAGAATAGGTTTAGAATTATTCTTCATAATTTGAATTGTTTTTGTTTGAGTTATAAAAAGGCAAAAACTAGGTGTCCCGCACATTTTTTTGTGCGAGTCATGACGGGCCGATGATGTTGCACCATCATCGGCCTTTTTTTAGCAAGATTGGTGATAGTAAGGTCTTAGATCATAGGCTCTTGTTTATGTTTATGTTAAAGTATTTTAAAATCGTCGCTCAATCTATATACATCCCTGACCGAGAATTATAATATTACCGTCGACCAGTTTATAATCAACCCCTATCGCCTTGCAGATGATCTTTACACGATCATACAAACCTTCATCGGCAAAAGTTGTTGTAAGTGTACAATCCACAAATTGCTGCTCATCAAATACGATATCAATGCCGTAATTTTCCTCAAGCACTTTAAAGATGTTGCTCACTGATGCTCCATCATATTTCATGGTAAATAGTGTGGGCTTAGCAAGCACTATCAATGGCGTCTCAACAATTTTCTTTGATAGATTTTCTTTGTCAATGTCGTAAATAGCTTCCTGGTTGGGTTTAAGAATAACTTCCTGCAGCACTACTCCATTTAGAGTTTTATCTTTCACTTTTGAAGTCACCGAAACAATACCTGTTTTAACAACAACACTTACAGCTTTATCCTGCTGATAGGCTTTGATTGTGAATGAAGTCCCCAACACTCGAGTAACAACTTCTTTTGAATAAACCAGGAATGGTCTTGTCGGATCTTTCGTTACCTGAAAGAAGGCTTCACCCTTCAAGTAAACCTCACGTTTGCCATTATCAAATTTCTTAGCAAAACGAATTTCACTAGCGGGCTGAAGGGTTATACGACTTCCTTCTTCCAGTACAACTTCATAAGGGATATTTTTATCGTTGATGATATGTGTTTGCTCTGTTTCATTAGAAGCACTTCGCTTTTCAGTATTCTTTGAAAGTTGAAACGGCAACAGATATAATGAACCAACACTAGCCATGATCAGAAGAACAGCAGCAGCACGCCAGTACCATGATGTTTTATTAATGGTGCGAGGAGGGGTCGTTGAAGATTTCATTCGGGATTCTATTCGCGACCAGAGTTTGGCTTCTAACACAATACGATGCTCTTCTTTTATCTCGAATGTCTCGTCACCACCTATTTTCTCATACCAGGATAAAATATATTCCTCCTGCTGCTGCGTGCATTCCTGACGTATGTATCGATCTAATAATTTTTCAAACTCAGCAGGTGTCATCATAACTTAGTATGGAGTATATAAATACCAAGACACGCAACCGGGCAATACCCCTAAACAGTACGTAGAAATAATTAAAGATTTTTTAAGCAGACCTGACTGCCTTGATACTTTAATTGCGGTGCTTCAGATTTTTATAAAGGAGAATTATAAAGGAGAATTAACAAAATCATGTCCTTAAGATGAACCCTCAGGGTTTTGATTGATTTTGTCAGATGATATTCAATAGCTTTTTCAGAAACCTTAAGCATGTTGGCTATTTCAGAAATAGATCTGCCCTCGAATCTGCTAAGCTTAAAAACTCTTTTAGATTTTTCAGGCAAGCTGTTTACAGCTGTCTGTATACTATCGCTGAGTTCATTATAGATTAAAATATCCTCAACACTTTCATTCTCAAAAGGAATAAAATTGCGATAGTATCTCCAGTATTTTTCCTGGGTAATTTTTGACCGCACGGTATTAATTACACGATTTCTAACGGCGGTCTTAAGGTAAAATTCAAGGTTGGTAATAAGTAGCGTTTGACGTTTTTCCCAGAGCGAAGTGAAAATGCTCTGAACAATTTCTTCTGCTTCTTCACGTGATCTTACTTTTAATAAGGCAGTCTTATAAAGTAGTTGCCAGTATTTTTTAAAAATTTCCTGAAAAGCAACTTCATCACCTGATCTTAATGATTCCAAAAGGCTATTGTCATCCTTATGATGGAGTAATTCTGGCATCAAATGTTGGTTAGGTCTGGGTTCCAAACTATTCTCTACGAAATCGTTTGTAATGAAATATACTAAAAAGTATTAACGAAAGAACATTGTCGCTAAAAAAAGCTTAATCCAGCCTAATAAAACGTTATCGGAAAATTCTCAGGACACCACACCGGGTGTTTTTAATTACAAAAATTTCAAGCCCTCGTGTTCCAGTTTGCTGTAACGTTCCTTGTCAAAAACATAATAGAAAGCTCCTTTGCGGGATGATTCTTTTTCTTTCTCATCAAGCTTATTCAGGATGCCAAGCGAGAGTATTTTACGAGTGAAATTCCGCTTATCGAGTGGTGTTTCATAAATAGCTTCGTAAAGATTCTGAAGCTGTGGCAGGGTAAACTTTACAGACAATAGTTCAAAACCGATAGGGTGATTGGTAACTTTTTGCTGAAGCCGTTCTTTGGCTTTGGCTACCATATTATTATGATCAAAAATCAAATCAGGCATTTTAGAAAGCGGAAACCACTTTGCCTCATGGTCTTGCTGAATCTGGTTGCTATAGTTAGCAATATTGATGAGTGCAAAATACGCCACCGAAATAACCCGACCTGCTGAATCGCGATTAACGTCAGCAAAGCAATACAATTGCTCCATGTAAATATTGCCAAGACCTGTGAGTTGACGAAGTACCCGAATAGCCGCCTGATCGGCACTTTCATCCTTATTCACAAAACCACCCATTAATGACCAGCGTCCTGTTTCAGGTTCAAAGTCACGTTTAATGAGTAAGGCTTTCAGTTCCTTTCCATCAAAACCAAAGATGATGCAGTCAACTGCAACCAATAGCCGGTCTTGACTAGTGTATTTACCGATGTCCATTGATATACGATTCAAATATTTATGATTTTAAATATCTGAAATCTTCAAACACTATCCTAAAGCCAGTTTTCCGGAAATGCAGGTTTAAACACATTTTATCCGTCAACAGACTCACATTGGCATTGGGCAGTTGCCACAAGCGTCCTACCATAGTCTCACGTAGAGTGCTGTCAAAATCAATACTGTGATAACAATCAATATCAAGGTTGACTTTTCAATCTTAAACATTTCCTTGTCGATCACAAAAGCTTTCGGGTTTACTGCCGGACCTGCAAGACTCATGGCAATCATCACAACCATGGTAAAGAAGAATGACCAGCCCATGCAAATGAGGAATGGAATTTCATACCCACCATTACCATTAGGATAAGCTGTGTATAAAATATTCTCGTGACCAAGAACATTTGGCGCAAACTGATTAAAGAATACAGAAAGAGCAAAACCTGTAATAACACCGGCTACTGCAGCTGCACCTGTAGTGCGCTTCCAGAACATTCCGAGAATAAACATAGCAAATACTCCGGGGCTTATGAAGCCTGTATATTTTTGGATGAACGTAAAGCCACCTTCACCACCAATACCCAGAAGATCATCCCATGTAAAAATTACGGCAACAATCATAGCCACTAATACCGTGATACGTCCAACCCATACCATCTTCTTTTCATCAGCATCCTGGCTGATAAATTTTTTATAAACGTCCAACGTGAAGATGGTAGAGATACTGTTTGCTTTACCTGCAAGCGAAGCTACAATAGCAGCAGTAAGTGCTGCGATAGAAAGACCTTTCAATCCGCTTGGAAGAAATCCGAGAATAGCTGAATACGCACCATCTTTACTTCCACCGGTAAGCTGAGGAAGGTGACCATTTTTATACAATACAAAGGCTGCTATACCTGGAAGCATAACTACTACTGGCATCATCAGTTTAATAAGACCGGCAAACAAAATACCTGTGCGCGCAGTTTTTAAGTCTGCACCCAATGCACGTTGCGTGATGTATTGGTTGCAACCCCAGTAATTAAGATTAACAATCCACTGACCAGCAAAGTACATGGCTATACCAGGCAACACTAAATATTTATTGATATCAAGTTGTGATGATTCAGCGGTAGGCTTGTTAATGATCATGTGAAAATGCTCTGGCGCATCTTTCATCAGAAATTTAAAACCAGCAATAGCGTCAGGACCAAAACCAAATTTTTCACCAACGATAGTTAATGCAAGATACGTTGTCGCCAGACCACCAATAATAAGAACGGCTACCTGAATAACATCTGTAAAGCCGATCACTTTCATACCACCCAGCGTTATAATTAACGCAAAGATTGCCAGTCCCATCATAATGAGGTGCAGTGATTCGCCACCGACTAAACCGTTGATGGCAACAGCACCCAGATAAAGTATGGATGTAAGATTCACGAACACATACAGAAACAACCAGAACACTGTCATGATTACCGATACTGTCTCGTTATACCGTGTCTTCAAAAATTGAGGCATGGTATAAATTTTATTTTTGAGATAGATTGGTATAAACCAAACAGCGATGATGATCAATGCAATGGCTGCAATCCATTCGTATGCTGCAACAGCAACACCAACAAAATAACCTTCACCACTCATTCCAATGAATTGCTCTGCAGAAATATTCGAAGCAATCAATGAGGCACCAATAGCCCACCAGGTTAAAGAACCTTCTGCTAAAAAGAAATCTTTTGTACTTAACGATTCTTTCTTTTTACGTTGATAGACCCATAAGCCATACCCCAATACAATAATGAAGTAGGTAATGAATACGAGATAATCAATGGGAGCGAGTGAGCTATACATGGTTAGGGATTTCAGATTTCAAGTTTCAGGTTAAATTCAAAGTTCAAGGTTCAAAGTTTCAGGTTCAAGGTTACATTGAACCTGAAACTTTGAACCTTGAACCTAATAAACTATTTATAATATAATTCATTCCATCTCAATTCATTTCTGAACTGATAGATATCTGTCTTTTTACCGATGAGGATGAATTCAATTCCTGCCATATCAGCAAAGTCTTGCAAATGTTCGGAAGTCAAATTCTGGCTGTAGCAAGTGTGATGTGCACCGCCGGCAAGAATCCATGCAGCACAACCTGTAGGCATATCCGGATATGGCTTCCACAATACTCTCGCAACGGGAAGCTTAGGTAAATCGTGTTCAGCTTTAACAGCTTCTACTTCATTCACTAATAAACGGAAGCGATTGCCCATATCGATAACAGAAGCATTGAGTGCCTGACCTGGTGCTGTGTTAAATACAAGACGAACAGGATCTGCTTTGCCACCAATACCAAGTGGATGAATTTCGCATGATGGTTTTCCTTCAGCAATCGATTCACAAATCTCAAGCATGTGTGAACCTAATACAAGTTGATTAGCCGGATCGAAATGATAGGTATAATCTTCCATGAATGAGTTACCGCCTTTCAAGCCTGAACCCATCACTTTCATAGCACGCACAAGAGCAGCTGTTTTCCAATCACCTTCAGCACCGAAGCCGTAGCCTTCTGCCATCAGGCGTTGTGAAGCAATACCTGGCAATTGTACAAGACCGTGAAGGTCTTCGAATGTGTCGGTATAACCTTTAAAGTTTCCTTGTTGCAAGAAAGCGCGCATACCAATTTCTATTTTAGCAGCTTCGCGAAGTGACGCGTGCTGATCTCCTCCTTTACGAAGTGATGCCACTAACGTATATTGTGCTTCATAGTCAGCAACAAGTTTTGTGATCTCAGCATCGGTAACCTGGTTAACAACTTTTACAAGATCACCAAGACCATAACCGTTAACAGAATAACCAAACTTGATTTCTGCTTCCACTTTATCACCTTCTGTAACCGCTACCTGGCGCATGTTATCACCAAAGCGACAGAACTTTGCACCTTGTAAATCATACCATCCTGCAGCAGCACGTATCCATACGTTTAGTCTTTGCTGAACACCTGCATCCTGCCAATGACCAACAACAACTTTTCTATTCAAACGCATACGCGACATAATGAAACCAAACTCACGATCGCCATGAGCGCTCTGGTTCAGGTTCATGAAATCCATATCAATAGATGACCACGGAATATCGCGATTAAATTGTGTATGTAAATGAAGTAATGGCTTTTGTAAAACTTTCAATCCACCGATCCACATTTTAGCAGGCGAGAATGTGTGCATCCAGGCAATGATACCAATACAGTTCTTTGCTGTATTCACCTCCTGGCAAAGCTGATAAATCTCTTCAGGTCCTTTCAGTACAGGTTTATATACAACCTTCACCGGTATAGCCGATGAAGCATCAAGTTCTTTTGTTATTTGTTGTGAATGGGCAGCAACTTGTTTCAATGTTTCCTCACCATATAAGTGCTGACTTCCTGTTACAAACCAAACTTCCAGTTCTTTAAGATTTTTCATTCTCTTTTATTCGTTAATAGTTATCAGTTAATCGTTAATAGCAATTTTAGTTCTGACCGTAGTATGAGTCTGGACCATGCTTGCGTTCAAAATGCTTTTTAATGAGGGAGTCTTTGAGGCGTGGTGATTTTGGATTTATCTGTTCAGTAAGATAGGCCATCTGTGCAACAGCTTCCAATACTGCACTGTTGTACACAGCTTTCTCCGGTGTTTTTCCCCATGAAAAGGGAGCATGATTACCAACAAGGATCATCTCAACTTCTTCATAGCTTAGGTTTCTTTCTTTCAAACAGTTCATAATCTGAAAACCTGTCTGATATTCATAATCACCTTTAATCATTTCATCACTCATCGGTGGAGCACATGGAATATCAACCGTATTATGATCTGCATGTGTTGTTCCGTAAATAGGAACATCGCGTTGTGATTGTGCCCATGCTGTTCCGTATGTAGAGTGTGTATGAACAATGCCTCCAATTTTTTCCCAATGCTTGTAAAGCACAGCATGTGTTTTAGTATCGGATGAAGGACGAAGTTTTCCTTCTACTGTCTTTCCATCAAAATCAACAATCACCATTTTCTCTGGCGACAAGTCTTCATAGGGCACACCACTTGGCTTAATAGCAAATACACCTAGTGATCTGTCAACAGCACTAACATTACCAAACGTGAAGATTACAAGGCCCAGCTTAGGCAGTTGCATGTTGGCCTGGTAAGCTGACTGTTTTATATGTTCGTATTTATTCATTACTCAATAGTTCTTATTCGAGTTCCTTATTCGGATTCGGATTCAAAGTTTAATAAATATATGATGAGGGGATCAAATACTTTCCGTTAGTGAATAGCTATCGGATAATTTATGTTTTCCTTCAAGGGAAACTCCAAGTGCCAGATATTTTTTATAACGCCTGGCATAAATAGCCACAGCTTCAGCATTAGGTTTATATTCAGCATCAAAGCCCTGCCCCATTGCGTTCATGGCAGCTTCAACGTTAGGATATAGCTTGGCTGCTGTTGCGGCAAACATAGCTGCGCCCAATGCACAAGTCTGCTCTGATTTATGAATGCGAATCGGCATGTTCATAACATCGGCCATCACTTGCATGATGTAAGGCGATTTTTTTGCAACGCCTCCTAAACCAATAAGACCTTTTACAGGAACGCCTTCGTTGTTAAAACGATCAACAATAGCTTTTGCACCAAAGCATGTAGCCTCAACCCAAGCCTTAAAAATATGGGGCGCGCCGCTTCCCAAACCTAAAGCGGTAAGCGCCCCCTTAAGCAACTGATTTGCATCAGGTGTTCTTCTTCCGTTAAGCCAATCAATGGCCAACTCATTATCTTCGTGCAGAGGAATTGCTGCAGCTTGTTTCGTTAATTCAGGAATTAATTTTTCGAGCAGATCATCTTTCAGTTTTTCGGCTGTGGCTTTATCTATTACAGATGATTGCGATAATAATGTTTGTATTGGCCAGGCCAAAACATTTTTATACCACGCATAGGTATCGCCAAAAGCTGATTGACCTGCTTCTAATCCAATCATACCAGGAATGATAGAGCCATCAACCTGACCACAAATACCACGTACAAGTTTTCCTTCCATGTCTTGCACTGGCACCACCATCATATCACAGGTAGAAGTACCCATCACTTTACTTAAATGATACGGTTCAATCTGTCCACCAACAGCACCCATGTGGCAATCGAACGCGCCAACACCGATAACAACGTCTTGCGACAAACCTAACCGTTGAGCCCATTCTGCACTAAGTGTTCCGGCAGCTTCAGCAGAGGTATAAGTATCTTTAAATAATCGTGAAGCAAAACCTTTAAGAAGAGGATCAAGCGAAGCAAAGAAATCATCTGGTGGAAGTCCACCGAATTCAGCAGCCCATAATGCTTTATGACCGGCAGAACATACACCACGTTTCATTTGATGAACATCGTTACCACCAGTCAACAAGAAAGGAATCCAGTCACAATGCTCTACCCATGAGTAACATGCATTGCGTACCTGCTGATCTTCACGAAGAACGTGAAGTAGCTTTGCCCAAAACCACTCTGATGAATAAATGCCACCTACAAACTGAAGATAGTTTGTATCAAATTTTTCGGCGTGGGCATTAATCTGCGCCGCTTCTGTTACAGAAGTATGATCTTTCCACAACACAAACATGGCGTTGGGATTATTTTCAAAGCCAGGTGTTAATGCAAGAGGTTTTCCTGTTTTATCAACAGCAACAGGTGTTGAACCTGTAGTGTCAATAGAAATTGCCTTAATAGAATTTTTTACAGATTGACCAGCCTGCGTCAGGCAGTCTTTGATAGTATGTTCAAGTCCTTCGACATAATCGAGGGGGTGCTGACGAAATTGATTTTTGGACGGATTGCAAAATAAACCATCTCTCCATCTCGGATAATGATAAACTGATGCCGCCACTTCTCTGCCATTGCTGGCATCAACAATAATTGACCGAACGGAGTCGGTACCATAATCTACACCTATTACAAATGCTTCTGCCATACTAAAACTTCTTCAACCGTTTGTTTACAGCAGCAATGTACATTATTTATTAAATAAGTGTACACTTAACAATTATGCTTCAGCTCTAATTTTATCAGTTTAGGGTAAAAAAACGTTTTCAATGGCATAAAAAACAAAACCAGATTGCTTAAAAAGTCAATCTGGTTGGTGAATATAACGTTGGCGTAGCCAGTCTACATGAACAAAGTATTGAGGCGTGGGTCAGTATAGTCTTTAACAAACATGATCACGTTCGGGTACTGAGCAAATTCATACTCTTCATGCATGGTGGTAAGTACAACGCATTTCATTCCGGCATTCAAAGCAGACTCCACACCTTTGGGTGCATCTTCAAAAACCACACAAGCTGATGGCGCTACGCCAATCAACTCGGCATCTTTTAAAAAAGTCTCGGGATGTGGCTTGCTGTCGGTTACATCATCTGCACTGACTATGGCATTGAAGTAATGGCGAATATTAAGATTGTCTAAAACAAAATCGATGTTAAAAAGAATAGCTGCCGATCCGATTGCCATTTTGATCTGATGTGCTTTCGCCAGATTCATAAAATCAAACAAGCCAGGAATAAGGTCTAAGTGTGGTTTGTATAATTTTTGATAACGCCTCTCTTTTTCAATGGATATTTCAGCACGTCTTTCAGGAGTAAATTTATCCTTACCAAAAACACGAAACAGCATATCATCATTCTTGCCATACATATTTTTCTTCACTTCATCACGACTAATGGTAGCTCCAAGATCATTGATCAGAATATCTGACCATACTTCCCAATGATAACCCATATCGTTTATCATCGTACCATTTAAATCAAAAAGAAAAGCTTGTGGTTTTGTATTCACGTTGTAAAATTTAATAGTAAAAGAAAACGCTAAAACGTGAAGCATAATCTTCTTCGTCTTAGCGTTTGTAAAATTCAATATGGATTGTCTTATCTATCTTCCAAAATCATCCTGCACACGCACGATGTCATTTTCATCAGAAGGATTAGTGGCATCGGTATGTTGCCAGATCTCAGCGATAACACCCCACTGCTTCAATCCAATCAGGCGATGACGTTGTCCTTGCTTGAGTCTGATTGTATCTCCTGATTTCAATTCTACTTTATCTGCTTCAACATCGGTCATGCTCGTAACAACACCTGCCGTACCTCCTATCACTCTCCAGATCTCTGCACGACGATGATGATATTGCCATGAAAGTCTCTTTTCTGGTTGTACCAATAAAATCTTCGGACTTAATTTTCCGCTAATGCGAAGATCAGCAAGATCAATTTCTGGAAAGAATAATTTTCCAAACTGTTGTGCCTGTTGTTCATCTATAACAAAAAAACCACCCCAGGGTCTCTCCTGATCTTTGGCAACAACGCCAAGTTTTAAATCACTCAAAAACTTTTCAACTTCAGAAAAGATTTCGCCTTTCGTGTTTCCTTTTAATTCTAAGTTCATTCTTTCGTGTATGTTAATCGTTATCAGTTAATGGTTAATAGTTAAATGTCCGTTACTTAAACGATTAACGGATTACTATTAACTTTCAAACGGACTAGTGTCCTCCTTCAGCAGAGATATGTTCGATATCGATGCCTTGTTTCTTTAGCACGCCACTTACTTTCCATGCAAAGAATGCAAGGTACCCAAAGCACAATACTGGCAACCAATATGAAGTATGAATGCCGACAATGTCAGCAAGACCTCCTTGTAATGGAGGAATGATTGCACCACCTAAAATCATCATGATAAGGAAGGCTGATCCCTGGCTTGTAAATTTACCGAGACCTGTAATGCTCAACGCAAAAATACATGGCCACATAATGGAACAAACAAGGCCACCGCTGATGAATGCATACAATCCAACCTTACCTGTAAACGAAAGACCAACCAGCATTCCTACAACACCCAACAGGCCAAGTATCAATAATAGTTTTGCGGGCTTCTCTTGTGCCCAGAAGTTTGCAAGAATTAAAATAACAATGCAGATCGCATAAGAATACAAATCGCTGATATCATTACCGCTGAAGTGATTCACTAAAAGAATAACAGCAAAGGCAATAAACGGTACAATAACCGTGAGTATTTTATTCATGGCAGGTTTCAGATTGAATACGGTGATCGCACTTGTCCAGCGGCCAATCATTAAACTACCCCAATACAATGAAATGAAGTGAGAGATCTGTGATTCATCAAGTCCTCCAAAAGCAGGATCTTTTAACAACGCTCCCATATTACTTTGGATTGTTACTTCCACACCTACATAAACGAAGATGGCAATCATGCCCAACACCAATTGAGGATACTTCATAGCACCCCAACCTTCACTTTTCTTCGCTGCACTATTTGAATATATGAGAATACCGATAACACTCACCAATGCAAGAGCCAGTAAAACCAGCTTGCCACTTTTACCTACACTTTCAGGAAGAAGATTCCCTATGACAACCAGTACAATGATAGAAAGCGTGATACCGAGTAATGACTTAGTAGCGTTTCCTGTTTTTTCAAATTCTTCATCTGATGTTACTTTAGGCATTTTGGCAATGGCAAAAATACCAGCAACAAATAAGAAAACTCCGATCAGAAAGAGATACAGAATATTGATAGAGCTGATGGATGCGTTGGCTTTCTGCTCAGGTGATGCTACTACAGTTCCAAAGAGAATCAGTGTTACAATGATGGGCCCGATGGTAGTACCAAAAGAATTTACACCACCAGCAAGACTCAAACGGTGTGTACCTGTAGCAGGATCGCCCAATGCAATAACAAATGGATTTGCAGCAGTCTGCTGAAGTGAGAAGCCTAGTGCAATAACAAAGAACGAAAGAAGAATTAACACATACTGTCCTGAACCAACAGATGGTATCATACAAACTGCACCAACTACTGAAAGTAACAAGCCATAAATGATGCCTTTCTTGAAACCAATTTTATTGAGGATATCATAACCGATACCTGAAGAGGTCAGATATAGAATAAGTGAACCAATAAAATAAGCTCCGTAAAATGCAGAGTCAATTAATTGTGATTCAAACTGCGTCAGATTAAAATGAGATTTACAAAACGGAATAAATACTCCGTTTGAGGCTGCCAGAAAGCCCCAGAAGAAAAATACCATGGTCAGCATACCAAGTGCTGATCCATAACTCTTTTTTGAACTTTGTTCCATTTAATTGATTCGTTTTTGTAAGAGGTTTGGGAATAGGTTTAAGATTTTTCTGGTTTATAGAATAATCGAGTTTAAAGATGTGTGTTTCCTTTCATACCAGCAACTCGCAGCGCCAATTATAGCAGCTTCTTCACCGAGAATTGCTTTATGTATAGGTATGTGTATTGCGTGTGCACTCAAATGCTTCTCTACATTCGGAAAAAACAGGGATGAAGCGTTCGCAATGTTGCCTCCGATCACAATAAGTTCGGGCTTATCCATTTCAATGAATGAGATGAGGAATTCAGAGAGGTTTTCTGAGAACTCCGTGAATACATCTTGTGCGTGTTTATCTGACACATATAATGATGCCAGCTCCTTTACATTCTTAACTGTTTTTCCTGAGCGCTCAGCATAACGTTTAACAAACCAACGCGATGAAATATAATCTTCAACGATCGAATCTTTAAAAGGAGAATGCCACAGGTCTGCATCTTCTGCTACACCATTATGATAGCGGGCAGTGCCGATACCTGTTCCGATAGTTAAACCAATAACATCGTTATATCCTTTCGCTGCACCACCAAATGATTCGCCTTGCAAAAAGCATCCGGCATCATTTTTCATTTTAATATCACTGGAAAGTAATCCAAGTTCTCTGGAAAGAAGTTCTTTTATGTTTAATCCATAAAGAGCATCGTATTTATCGATGTCTTTTATATAAGAAACTCCGCTTTCATAATCAACAGGGTTAGGCATCGCTAATCCTATTTTAGTAATGGAAGTCTTGCTGGTTGATAAAACTTTGCTGATTACGGCGGCCCAGGCTTTAAAAATTTCATTGGCCGTTCCGTGAGCATTAACATGTCCACGCTCGGATGAATGGGGTACAATAGACCCTGATTTAAGATCGACTAAGGCAACTGAAATATGCGACCCACCAATATCAGCACCAATAACTAAAGAATTGTTCATGTATTCGGATAAAAGCCCGCCAATCTAATTAAAAAGATGGAATAGAAGAGACAATTTTAGCGTCTGAAAGAAAAGACATTGATACTTGGGAAGTATTGCCTTCCTGATAAAACTATTGTAATCTGTTTTACATCGATATGGACAAACCTTTGATCTCTCATAGACACTCACAAATTAATAACATTCATTTTTTTATCATTTATCCAAATACTAAATAGTCTCTCCAACAAAAACACACCGATCATCCAATCTTTACGACCTGTAACTTTCTCGTAATCTTCAAGTGTATCAAATTCTCCTAACCTTTCCTTCACAATTCGATATCCCGCACCTTGAGTAAAAACATCGGCTGTTTTCTCTATGAAATCCATCGTCGGAATGAGGCACGACTTTACGTACTCATGGTAGATCAAATTGCGAGCAATAAAGTGGTTTCCATAGATGGGAAGAGTAATCTCTTGAGAAACCTTGATCTGCAACTTGTGGCGTAGGAATGAAGCTAATATTGAAAACGCATCATCCCAAACCTGACCATGCCACTGCCTCGCCATGAAGAGCATTTTATGCTCCGCTGGCCTGGGCGTAAGGATAGCCACATCAAACGCAGTTTTCAATATCCTTTCACTCGTTAACTCCTTGCCACCAGCAGCTTTCAATGTAGCATAACTTGATATAGCTCCTCTTTTTTGTTTGAGCTTCCACGAAGCTACAGATATCAGGTCAGCTTTGCTTTCAGGGACTAGATCTGCAATTACACTGTTCTCAAAATACGGAGTAACAGATTCATTGAAATATGGAATTGCAAAGTCGTATAACCGCCCTATTTGCTCCTCTTTATAATAGATTTGAATAAAATCCAAAGTCTTTTCAGACATCCTGAATACCATTCAAAACCTCTCCCAAATAAAGTGTGCAATCTTCAGTCGCCAGATATGCGTACGATGCCATTTGAAGAATGAAGCTGCTCTTCTCTTTTAATTTAACATGATCTTTGAGGATTTCTGTTATTCGTACCTTAAGATCAGAATTTTCGCTTAATGGTTTTCGCATTTCCCTGCCAATCACTCTAGCGGAGATTTGTTCGAGTGGTCTGTCATCACCAAACAGATCATTGTGATAATCATAAATCAAGTCACTTTGAAGTTCAAAAAAGTTTTCGATGATGCTTAAGCAATCAACAGGATCGTTTTGGCGCTGATCTGGTCGATCATCGAATGCGATAAGTTTCAGTAAAAAGATTCCCGGAAGAGTAGCCACTTTGAACTTTTTACCTTCTAACACATAAGCATCCATTACCGACTGCAAGTAAACTTCTTTGAATCCATTTACTTTGATCTTTGTTAAACCTTCACCTTTAACAGTCACACCATCCTCAACTTCGAGTTTCCCAAACGGTAACACATCGATTTGCATCTTGTTGGGAGCTAAAAGAACGAATTCGTTACCTTTTACAGTCACAAATTCATGCTTTTGCATTAGGCGTTCTTTGAGCTGACTGAACTGTTCGGTTTCACTTAGAAAGACCGCGAAATCTACATCTTTAGTACCACTAGCTGGTATTCCCTTTTCTGTAAACCAGACATCCCTAGCCAGAGCTCCAAGGATATAGAAATCAATCCCTAGTTCAATGCAGCATTCATCAACAGCTAACAAGACTTCTTTCAGGGTCGATTCCCTAGATTCATTCAAATTTATTTTTGAGGAATTTCTCATATAACTTTTGTGCTGTATCAATACAGCGGCGATTACCCGTATTAATTAAATCAGTATAAGCTAGAAGCGCAGGGACAGCTTTGTCATTTTCGCTGTGAATTACGTTCCAGAATTTCTTATAGATCTGAACATTCCCTTTTTCATCTGGTACCAATCTGTATTTCTTCATCAGTTCACCGCGCCCTTCAAGCGTATATAGTGTAAGTAGTTCCGGATTAAGATTATTGGTATACAAGTCCCCTGCTGGCTCGCCACCCCATAGGGTATCAGGAGCTAAATTCAAGTTTCGCCAATTAAAAAAAACGTCATTGTCCAAAAATCTAAAGTTACCCACATGCAGGGTTGGCTTGAGGCGCTCATCATACGCCTCAATCCACTTTTCAAGCAACACTTTTTTATCAGGCAATACATATTCGCGAGCATTCTTGTGAACTAGTAACCGCTGAGTCTTTAATCCCTTCATAATGTTGTTCACGTTGCCCAAGCCGACATCCGCTAGTTGTGCAAGTTCTCTATATGGTCGGTTGACGTAGAGATTGTCCTGAAGGAACAAGAACACAACACGAAGGCCGGTTTTTGTGAAAGCCCTATTTACTTCCTTAACTGTTAATTTAGTTTTTTTACGGTCTATCCAAATAAAAAAATTCGGAGAAATATGCAAGTAAACATTTCCGTTGGTTTCAAGGTATCCGATATTGTTCTTCTGCAGTTCCTCTTTCACTCTCGGAAGGACAGTCTCTGCTATAACCATCAAGTGAGTACCACGATTACGCTCCGCTAATAATTTAGGAAGATGATGGTTTCTAATCTCTTTTTTAACTTCAACTAAGAAACACTCCTTCTTTTTTTTATCCAGATAAAAGTCAACTGCTCCATCCAAAATTTCATTGGGTGTAACCCTCCATTTGGCCTTTAAATGGGTCTGACTTATGAAAGCCTCAAGGGCTTTTTCAACAATGTCATTCTCTTTCATGTTCATTTATTTCAACAGTTCACATAACGTGAACATTTAAAAATAGTGAACAAAAATAGCAATTAAAAGCCATTTTTATATACTTTAGTCCAAATTACAGTGGAGATATTATTAAAGAAGCACAATCAGATTAGAGCTATTTTACTTAAAAAGTAACAACTATGAATTCTAAGAAAAAGTGAACAATTCAAATAAAACTATTCTGATCGCCTGAACATCCGTAATTTAATGAGTACAATCCTGGATAAAATAAAAAAGACCGAAGAGCGTTCGGTCTTTGTAAAGAAGTGAACCTGCAGGGATTCAAACCCCGAGTCTTCTGATCCGTAGTCAGATGCTTTATTCAGTTAAGCTACAGGTCCATGTTTAAAATGGGAGTGCAAATGTAAAAAAATATATTGTTTCACAAAAGAAATGGTTTTGCTCTGCAAACAAAAAACTTAATTTTGAATCTTTGTTTTTAATTTATCCACATACACGTGAAAAAAATACTAGTCTTTACTCTTAGTTTCTTAACGATAAGTCTCTCTTTGCTGGCCCAGGATGTAGCTACTACTACCGCTCCCTCAACTGTGGTTAAATCTCACGCTCGACCAAATATACCCGGCACATTTGTGTTAGAACTTGGTCTGAACAGAATTGTAAACCCTACTGATAAGTTTGATATTGGCTTTTGGGGCTCACGCGCCATGAATATCTACTATCAATATGATATGCGCATCCTCAAATCAAAGTTTAGTTTTCATCCTGGTATTGGCTTTGGCCTAGAGCGTTATAAGTTTAGAAACTCATACGCTGTGGCGTATGATAACTCTAACGTGCTCTCCATGCAATCGGCAAAAGACCTTGGTTTTTCTAATTTAAAGAAATCCCAGCTCATCACAAATTATCTGGACATACCACTTGAACTTCGCTTTTCAACTAATCCGGAAGATCCCGCTCGTAGCTTTAAAGCTTCTATTGGTGTACGTGGTGGTTATTTATTCAACTCACACACCAAGCTAAAACACAAAGAGGATGGCGTGATGATAAAAGAAAAAGAAAATCGTGACTTCAGCCTCAACAAGTTCAGGTATGGTGTTTTCGCAAAAATCGGTGGCGGTAACTTCAGCATCTTCGGATACTATAACCTGTCTACATTATTTAAAACAGGTCAGTCTCCTGTGTATCTAAACGCTAACACCTCTGACATGAATAACTTCACTGTCGGAATATCATTATCAAGCTTCTAGTCACGCAACACTATTTGCCTGTAAACTCAGGCTTTCGTTTCTCAAGAAAGGCTTTAACACCTTCTTTATAATCGGAAGTCTGACCAGCAATCTCCTGGCAGTAAGCTTCGTAATCGAGCATCTGGTCAAGACTTGACATAGTGCTTTTGTTCAACATCTTCTTGATTAATCCAATAGCCCTTGTGGGAGCGTTGGCAAACTGATTTGCCAGTTCGTTAACGGTCTGCTCTAATTGATCTGCAGGCACAACTCTATTAATTAAACCTAATTCAGCAGCCTCTTTAGCTTTTACTTTCGATCCCAGTGCGCAGAGCTCAAAAGCTTTTGCCATACCTACGAGTCGGGGAAGAAAATAAGACGAACCCGAATCTGGCACCAGGCCAATGTTAATAAACACTTCGATGAGTGACGCTTCTTCGGAAGCAATAATCATATCACAAGCCAACGCCAATGAACAACCAGCACCAGCAGCAACACCATTGAGTTTACTAATGATTGGTTTTGGCAACTCGCGCATGGCACGAATGATTGGATTATACCGCTTGTGAAGTGAATCCATAAATGATCTCTTTTGATCTGCTGGAACTGACTTCAAATCCTGACCTGAACAAAATGCTTTCCCTTCGCCTGTTAATACTACAACCCGGATAGCATCATCCTTCGATATTCTTTTCAGAACATCCTGAAGTTCGAACGTTATTTCATCATTCAAAGCATTGTAAACATCGGGACGATTAAGTGTTACAGTACCGATACCTTGATTGACAGTATAATTTATGTATTGAAACATACGCGATGTAAAGTTTTAGCTTCGTAAAAGTTAAGAAAAAACCTGATTACGATGTGTATCGAATGTAAATGAGATGACTTTCTTAAAAAAGAAAGATCACACCACCAAAACCAATGATAAGTCCAAGTAAGGCTCCTACCAGAATCTCGCGGGGCTTATGTGCATGAAGCTGAAGTCGGGAAGACATCACTATACCGGCTACGATGATAAGTGCTACTGTAGGAATAATCAGCTGATTGTTTTCTGCTACTTTATTAAAAGGTATAAGAATTCCGAGCAGACCACAGATAGCAAGACTATGTACACTTACTTTATAAAAGAATGTAACAACAGCAGCGATAACAACCAATGCATCAATAACAAGCATAAGTTTCATAGCATTATCCGTTAACTCAATACGAAAGCGCGACAGAAATAAGTACGTAACAACTAAATATAGAATAGCTATAAATGAAAACGGCAACACTCTTTCGCTGCGATTATACATGGTGAGTAATTGAACCGAACCTAATATTTTAAATATGCCAATATTAAGAGCGGGCAACACAAACGACACTACGAAAATGAGTAAAAGAAAACCAGGATGACCGCTCGCCTGGATGGGTGATAATGCTGATGGTAATGTGAATGCCAGGATAGCAAACAGATATGTTGCCATGAGCAACGGATGAAAGATTACCGATATAATACGCGCCAACAAATTCACCATCACATTTCCTTACGTAATCTTGCTACCGGAATATTAAGCTGCTCACGATATTTGGCAACGGTGCGGCGTGCAATATTATACCCCTTATCATTTAAAATTTTCTCAAGCTTATCATCTGAGAATGGCTTGTCTTTATCTTCACTTTCGATAATGTCTTTTATAATCTGCTTTACTTCGCGGCTGCTCACTTCTTCGCCAGAGTCTGTTGAAATACCTTCTGAGAAAAAGTATTTCAACGGAAATATTCCAAAGTCAGTTTGAATAGCTTTACTGCTAGCCACACGTGACACCGTGGAGATATCCATGTTGATCATGCTTGCAATATCCTTCAGAATCATGGGCTTCAGTTTGGTCTCATCTCCTTCGAGGAAGAATTCAAACTGAAAATCAACAATAGCGCGCATGGTTCTTAGCAAAGTTTGCTGACGTTGCTTGATGGCATCAATAAACCATTTTGCTGAATCCAGTTTCTGCTTTACAAAAGAAACAGCGTCTTTAAGCTTCTTATCCTTCTTATCACTCTTGTCATACGCCTTGAACATGTCGGTATATGAACGGCTTATGCGCAGATCAGGAGCATTGCGTGAGTTCAATGCAAGCTCAAGCTTTCCGTTATTATTGGTAAGGATATAATCAGGAATAATGTATTGATTCTTGGACATGGTAACACCACTACCTCCACCCGGCTTAGGATTGAGACGAACGATAAGCTCCATGGCATCACGTACAAACTCTTCGTCTTCTGTATCAAGTTTCTTCTGGATTTTCTGGTAATGCTTTTTGGTGAATTCATCAAAGCATTCTGAAATGATCTTCTTCGCTACAGCCACATCAATGTCGTGACCGTTATCCATACGATCAAGTTGAAGTAATAGACATTCCTGTAAATCGCGCGCAGCAATACCAGCAGGATCGAATGTTTGTATTTTTTTGAGAATAGATTCAACTTCTTCTGCAGTGGTATCAATTCCTTGTGAAAAAGCCAGGTCGTTAACGATAGATTCAATATCACGACGTATGTAGCCATCACTTTCTATACTGCCAACAAGCTGTTTGCCTATAGAGTATTGTGGTTCTTTCAAGCCAAGAAAATCAAGCTGACTCATGAGTTGTTCATGCAGCGAAGAAGTGGTAGGCATAGGCATTTCACGATCTTCATCGTCGTCGCCATCGCCTTGCATTTTATAACCACTGTAGTCATCATCGGCCAGATAATCCTTGATGTCTATTTCCTCATCTTTACTGGAAGTCTCCTGAAAATCCTCTTCATTTTCAACAGTATCATCCTGTTTGTCAGGTGTCTCATCCTGTTCCTCTCCTTCTTCCAAGGCCGGGTTTAGCTCCAGTTCTTCTTCAATGCGTCCTTCCAGTTCCGCAGTAGGTACCTGCAGCAGTTTTATAAATTGAATCTGCTGAGGCGATAATTTTTGTTGTAAGCTCTGGTTTAAACCAAGTTTCTGCATTGAAAAGGTATTAAATGTGCATCACGCGACACACAAAGTTATGAAAACACGACACTTAAAAAATTAATTCAGCAGATTGCACACCCTCATTTTTAAGGTTACAACCTGGTTCCTGACTATGAAAATCCACAAGTTTTTTCGTTTTTTGCGCTCCCGTCATTATTCGGATTAGTCATTTCGCTGCCACCGTTCAAATCCGGTAACTCGTAACGAATAATGAATGGCTTTTATTTATTAACGCATTAAGCATGAAACGTACCAAAATTAAGCAGTTACTCGTCACAGCCCCTACCGGGCAAACCGTTGTTGTACAAGGCTGGGTGAGAACTTTCAGAAATAATCAGTTCATAGCTATTAACGATGGATCAACCATACAAAATATTCAGGCTGTTGTAGATTTTGCAAATACTGATGAGGCTTTACTAAAACGCTTAACAACAGGTGCTTGTATATCAGTAACAGGAGAACTCATTGCCTCACCTGCCAAGGGTCAGCCGGTAGAAGTAAAAGTGAAGGTGCTTGAAATTCTGGGTGATAGTGATGCTGAGAAATTTCCGTTACAACCAAAGAAGCATTCACTTGAATTTTTACGGGAGATAGCGCACTTACGCGGTCGCACCAATACGTTCAGTGCTGTAATGCGTGTACGTCATGCAATGGCTTTTGCTGTGCACAAGTTTTTTAATGATCGTGGATTCTGTTATATCCACACGCCCATTATTACAGGCTCTGATGCTGAAGGCGCTGGTGCCATGTTTAAAGTCACTACACTTGACCTAAACAATCCGCCGCGTGATGAGCAGGGTCATGTAGATCATAAAGATGATTTCTTTGGACGTGAGACTAACCTTACTGTATCCGGACAATTAGAGGGAGAAACCTATGCCCTGGCGTTAGGTGACATCTATACGTTTGGACCAACTTTCCGTGCTGAGAACTCAAACACAACTCGTCACCTGGCTGAGTTCTGGATGATTGAGCCTGAAATGGCTTTCTATGATATTACGGATAACATGCAACTGGCCCAGGAGTTTCTTCAATACCTGGTTAAATATGCATTAGAAAACTGCGCAGATGATCTTGATTTTCTAAACAAACGTGCACTGGAAGAAGATCAGTCTAAGCCACAGGAACAGCGCAATGAACTTAGTCTCCTCGACAGATTGAAGTTTGTTGCTGAGAATGATTTCCAACGCTTATCGTATACAGAGGCTATCGATATTTTAAAGAACTCAACTCCAAATAAGAAGAAGAAATTTCAATACCTCATCGATCAGTGGGGTGTTGATTTACAATCGGAACACGAGCGCTACCTGGTAGAGAAACATTTCAAGAAGCCTGTTATACTTTATAACTATCCTAAAGACATTAAGGCTTTCTATATGCGCCAGAATGAAGATGATAAAACTGTTGCTGCAATGGATGTTCTGTTCCCCGGCATTGGTGAAATCATTGGTGGATCACAACGTGAAGAACGTTATGAACGCTTAGTAAAACGTGTCAACGAAATGGGATTACCTGAAAAAGAACTATGGTGGTATCTTGACCTACGCAAGTTTGGTTCAGCGCCTCATGCTGGTTTTGGTTTGGGCTTTGAACGCCTCATACTATTCGTTACCGGAATGACTAACATCAGGGATGTTATTGCTTTCCCACGTTTTCCTGGTAATGCTGAGTTTTAATCCATTAGTAGTTATTTAATGGTGGTTTATAGTTCAAGGTTCAAAGTTTCAGGTTAGCTGGCGCAAACAACTTTGAACCTTGAACTATGAACTAATAACTCCTAGCCGCGCAAAGGCCCGCACAGGAAATGTACCAACACCTTTAAACTTCGGTGGCACGGCACTCAACTGATAATTACTTTCAGGAAGCTGATCAAGATTACACAAGTGTTCAAGAATCAGAATTTCCGCGCCAAGTAATGTGGTATGCACAGGCCTGCTTTTACCACGGGTATCATCAATATTATGACTGTCGATGCCAACGAGTTTCACCTGGCAGTTGCGCAGATATTCAGCTGCTTCTTTAGTAACAAAGGGATGATTTTCGAAATACAATTCTGTGTTCCAATGTTTAGACCAGCCCGTATGAATAATAACTGCTCTGTTTCTGATTTCCTTCTCTGTAAAAAATTCTACTCCCACTTCCAATACACCAACGGCTTCGATGGTAATAGCATCGAGATCAGCAAAACGCTCAAGGCCAATTTCTGATAAGTCCTTGCCATGTTCATAACGATGAAACGGACAATCAATGTAAGTGCCGGTGTTGGTAATCATTTCAATTTTACCAATCTGAAACTCCGTGCCTGCTTCATAAAATTTTCGTGAGTTCTCACGACTTAGATAATCGCATACGATCGGTGCGGGTAATCCCTTGTAGGTAACAAGTCCATCAAAGATGGTGTGACTTAAATCGATGAGCTTCTCGTCTATCAATGCATTGATAGGTTTGCGTTTATGCTTTTCATTGATGTAATGCTTATTAAGGATATTAACCTTGCCTACCATGAGTAGTTGCAAATCATTCACGATATAATCGGCCAGTTCTTTATCTGAGATTGCTTCACCCTCAATATCCAGTCGAAAATCCTGTCCCTGAATTCCGCCACCATTGGTGAATTCTATTTCAAAGTCAAATACTACTCTTCTATCCATTTATATTTCTGTTGAAAAACTTGTACCTTTTATCGTAAACGAATTTAAGAAACGCGCACTGAAGATTAAGGTTGTATGTCACGTTTTTAGATTTGTGAGATTATTCAATCCAATCGAACAAGTATTCAGGTTTATGTTCGATTTGAAATCGGTTTAGCAAATCAATGTATTCTTCCTTGAAGGATTTCTTTTTATGATGTTCCTCTTGATTCAGAATATAATCG
>DATCRE010000241.1:0-12196 GCA_036569145.1 Cyclobacteriaceae bacterium | reverse complement strand
ATGCCACGTTGTATAGAGGTTTAAAGAATTGAAAATATCGGGATGAATCTGGTAATTGTTTTTTTGCTCTTTGTATTTTTTTATTTTCTCTTTATTTGGAGAGCAGAGAAGTCATTCCCTATTATATACCTCTTTCTTTTTGTTTACTTTGTTCAGTATATTTTTTCTGTTTATTTAATTTATAATGTATATCCTGTTTTGCAAAAGCAAATGCCTATCAATCAGGAAGAATATTTTGCTTTCTGTGTCCCGGCACTCTTATCATTATTTGCAGGTGTCTTACTCTTCAATAGAAATACACCAGTGGCCGATTTTTTTAAAACTATTGATAAAAGTTCGGCAGCAAAACTAGGCCACTTACTATTAGGCATTTCTTATTTTTTTGAGGGCCTATCATATTTTGGATTACCCGGCCTAAATTCTATTTTATCATTTACAGATTTTTTGAGGTATGCTGGTGGAATGTGTTATTTATTTGCCCCATCTGTATTTAATTATTTTCTATTGGTGTTTGTTTATCTCGGATTGGCCAAAGATGCCTTAACAGCTGGTGTGTTTATTGACTTTTTTATCTGGTGCACCTATTTGTTTTTAATGGCATCTTTGCGTTTTAATTTTTCGTTGAGATTAAGAGCAGCGTTTATTTTCATTGCTATACCCTTACTAATAATAATTCAATCGGTTAAGGAAGATTATAGGGCAGCAACATGGAGTGGAAAAAATGAGGGTGGTTTGGGATTAATTACAGAATTAGCTTCAGAGAAAAGCGAAGAAGATGATAGTCCTTTTGGAAAATCAGAAGGAGTTGTTAATACTGTAGGTCGCCTGAATCAGGGCTGGCATTTGGGAATGGTATTGCGATGGGTTCCCAGAAAGCAATCTTTTTCAGATGGAGAAGACATGCTAGGTGACATTGAAGGAGCAATTCTCCCGCGTATATTTTTTCCTGATAAAAAAATTATTGGATCGCAGGATAAATTTCAAAAGTATACGGGGCATAAATTAGGTAAAGGTGTGTCCATGACCATTGGAGTTCTTGGAGATTTCTATATCAACTTCGGCAAATGGGGTTCTTTTATTATGTTATTTATATTTGGTGCCCTTGTTTCAAGAATGCTCTATCTGTTTGTACGTAAATATGTCGTGACTGATCCAATAAACATTGTATGGATTCCATTTCTTTTCAGTTATCTGGTTCGAGCCAATAATGATTTTTATATTGTTATCAATAACCTCGTGAAAGGCTATTTGATTTTCTTATTTGTAACGTATCTGCGAAAAAAGATATGGCCACCTAAACATATACAGCCGCTCCATTGAAACCGAAGATATTTTTACTTTATCCGTATTATTGGCCTTACTATAAAGCTGGAGGCCCTGTGCAGTCGTTATTTAATCTCGTAAGTGTTTTAAACAAGGTTTATGATTTTTATTTAATTGCATTGAATAGGGATATTGATGGATCATCATCATCGTTAAAGGTTGCCAGTGGTGAATGGACAAAGGGACCTAACGAAGAAAATATCTATTATGTCGATAGTTTTAATACACGCGTGGTATATAATCTGGTGAAAGAGATAAAGCCTGATGCCATATTAGTAAATGGTATGTTTAATATTCAGACTACTTTAGCAGGACTTTTTGTTGCGCGGTTACTAGGGACGCGAGTAGTAATTTCGCCACGAGGCATGTTACAAGCATGGGCATTGAAAAGAAGTGCTATGAAGAAGAAGGTTATGCTGATATTCTTTCGATTATTTTTGCGCAGTGATGAACTTTGGCATGCAACGGATGAACAAGAAGTTAAGGATATATCCCTCCATTTTGGTTCGCGGCAGAGAATATATCAGGCATCAAATATTCCAAGAAAATTGTCACCTTATGTATCAATAGATTTTCCAGGTAAAGACAAAAAAATCAGATTGGTTTTTCTTTCGCTGATCAATTCCAACAAAAATCTGCATCTTGTCATTGATGCAGTAAATCAATGCTCCGAATATACTCTTGATATTTATGGTCCAGTAATAGATCAGACTTATTGGGCTTTTTGTAAAGCTAAAATATCTGAGACATCATCAGTTTTTTATAAAGGCCCAATTCCACCATGGGATGTTCCTAATGTTTTGAGTCAATATCATTTCTTTGTGTTGCCTACACAAGGTGAAAATTTCGGACATGCTATATTTGATGCACTTTCAGCAGGTGTTCCGATATTAATTTCAAAAAAGACACCATGGCAGAATATTGAAGAAAAAGGAGCAGGGTTTTATATAGTATTAGAAGACGAAAAATCTTTACCATCCATACTACAAGGAATATGCAAATGGTCAGCTGAGGACTATGAGGCTCTTCGAAACAAAAGTATGCAGTACGCCTTAGATTATTGGCATGAATCAGATTTTAAAAAAGACTATAACTTTCTGATTAACGCATAATGTAGTTATGAAGGTGAACTTACAGGAATATAACAACGAACATTACAACCCTGGGGCTGGTTTGTTGAAAAGACTATGTTGGTATGTGATTAATGCTTCTTTTTTTAATTCCTCAATACTTTCTCCAATAGCCTTTAGAATTTTTCTACTTCGCGCTTTTGGAGGTAAGGTAGGTCAAGGAGTAGTTATTAAGCCCGGTGTAAATATTAAATATCCATGGTTTCTGACCATTGGTAATCACGTGTGGATTGGTGAAAATGTATGGATTGATTGTCTGACAACAGTGATAATTGGCGATAATGTATGTCTCTCTCAGGGTTCTATGCTGCTAACAGGTAATCATAATTACAGTAAAACAACCTTTAATCTTGTGACTGGTCGAATTATACTTGAAGATGGTGTATGGATAGGAGCCAAGTCAGTTGTTTGTCCTGGAATAACTTGTTTTTCTCACAGTGTATTGTCAGTAGCATCGGTGGCAACAACCGATCTGGATGGTTATGGTATTTATCAGGGCAACCCGGCAGTTAAGAAAAAAGTGAGAGTGATAAATTAATTAATGATGAAAATTTCCCTAATCACTGTAACATATAATTCAGCTGCGACCTTTCAGGATACCATCAATTCTGTCAATGCACAAAATCATCCTGATATAGAATATATTGTTGTGGATGGTGCCTCCAAAGACAATACTTTAAACATCATTAAAGCCAACGAAAACAAGATTTCCAAATGGATAAGTGAACCTGATAAGGGTATCTATGATGCCATGAATAAAGGTCTTAAATTGGTTACCGGTGAAGTTATAGGTATTATTAATTCTGATGATTTCTATTATAACGATACAATCATTTCTTCTGTAGCCAAAGCGTTTGAAGATGAAAATGTTGATGCTGTTTTTGGTGATCTTGTGTTTGTTGATCCTGATAATCTTGACAAAGTTGTACGTACTTATTCTTCTAAAAACTGGTACCCCGAAAAATTTGCAAGAGGCTTTATGCCAGCGCATCCAACATTCTTTGTTCGAAGAAAATACTATGAACAGTTTGGGCTTTTTAAAACTGACTACAAGATTGCTGCCGACTACGAATTATTGATTCGTTTTTTGTATGTGAATAAACTGCGTTATAAATATCTGCCATTAACTATGGTAACCATGCGCAAAGGCGGAGTGAGTTCTAATGGTATTAAGAGTAATATTATTTTAAATGAAGAAATTATTCGTGGCTGTCGTGAAAATGGCATCAAGACTAATGTATTTAAAGTCTATTCGAAATATTTTTTTAAAGTGTTCGAGTTAATGAATTAGTTAAAGTTTAGGAGTTAAAATGACTACAATTTTAATAACAGGTGTTACGGGATTCATTGGATCAAACCTGGTTTCATATTTCAATGATAATGTAGCGGTAAAACTCTACGGTCACACACGAAACGTAGTTGCTGCAAAAGAAAAATTAAAAGATTTTAAGATTGATATCCTTTCAGAGTACACCTCAACGAGTATTGATGCTTTGAATATTGACTGTATCATTCATCTTGCTGGCATAGCTCACGACTTGAGCAATAAATACGTTGACGCTGATTATTACAAGGTAAATTTTGAAGATACTGCGAAACTCTATGATGAATTTCTCAAATCAAAAGCGGGAACATTTATCTATTTCAGTTCTATTAAAGCAGCTGTAGACAGTATAAACAATTCCTTTGATGAGAATATACAACCCAATCCTGTAACGCCTTATGGTAAATCAAAATTGAAGGCTGAAGAATATATAAAAGCCCATAGTACTGCCGAAAAAAAATATTATATACTGAGACCTTGCATGATTCATGGCCCGGGAAATAAGGGTAATCTTAATTTGTTATACAAGTTTGTAAAGTCAGGGATACCCTATCCATTAGGAGCTTTTCAAAATAAAAGATCTTTTTTGAATGTTGACAATCTCAATTTTATAATTGATAAATTACTTCATTCAACTGCTGAAAGCGGGATTTATAATCTTTCAGATGAAGGTCTGCTTTCTACGAATGAAGTGGTAAGCATTATTGCTTCCACGCTTGGAAAAAAAGCTCGTGTATGGAATTTACCTATGAGGCCTATTAATTTTTTCTTCACAGTGGGAGGAAAAAAGAAGATGTTAAGTAAGCTTACTGAGAGCATGGAGGTTTCAAATCTTAAAATCATTTCAGCAATCGGCCAATCTTTACCTGTTTCGATAGATGAAGGTTTGCGAAAAACAATACGATCATTCCATGAGTGAAATTATACGCTATAGTGCTGGTAGTTTTGTATTGATTGTGCTTGAGTTACTATACTTTAAGATAGCCGATAGGTTTAATATTATTGATAAGCCAAATCAACGTAGTTCGCATTCAATTCCCACAATCAGGGGAGGAGGTATTATATTTTTGTTTGCTATTCTGCTTTGGTTTGCGACCAATAACTTTTCACATCCCTGGTTTACGCTTGGTGCATTTCTTATAGCAGTGGTAAGTTTTTTAGATGACTTGGGTGAGCAACCAGCTAGGCTTCGTTTAATGGTTCAATTGATTGCGTTTCTGTTAATGGGTTGGGAAGCAGAACTTTATGAACAATCTGTATGGCTTAGCATGATAATGTTAATTATTGGTGTTGGAACTATCAATGCTTTTAATTTTATGGACGGCATTAATGGAATTACGGGAATATATTCACTAGTGAATTTGGTTACACTTCTCCTTATTAACAACAGTCTAGTACATTTTACGGACGATAGTCTTCTTATTTTTTCTATAATAGGTGTATTAATATTTCTGTTTTTTAATTTCAGGAAAAAGGCACGATGCTTTGCTGGAGACGTAGGGAGCGTTACCATAGCATTTATACAATTATTTTTGCTTATTCAGTTGGTAAAAACTACCGGAAATTATGGATGGATTTTTTTGTTCTTGATCTATGGAACGGATTCTGTTATTACAATTGTTTATCGTCTTACTAGAAAAGAAAATATCTTTAAAGCCCATCGAACACACCTTTATCAATACTTTTCAAATGAATTAGGTTTTTCACATCTTACGGTCTCAGTCATATATGGAGCTTTGCAGCTAATAATTAACATACTACTGTCTTTGTTTTTACTTACATCATCTGCATGGTTTGCATTGATCTTAATGTTAACTGTGGGCACAATTTATTTAATAATACGTGAGCTCACATTAAAGAAAATAGGCAGCAAAGGTTTGATTATGTGATAACTGAATTAAGAAGATCGCATGAGATCAAGTTACATACATTTTAAACAAGTAACTGATAGGGTAGTATCACTTATATTGATAATTGTTTTATCATGGTTGTTTCTATTGATCATAATATTGTATGTAATCACGGGTAACAAACCTGTTTTTTTTGTGCAAGAACGTATTGGCAAAAATAATCGTCCATTCAGACTTTATAAATTTAGAACGTTAAAGAATGTAGTAGCATCCATTCAAGAGCGTCGGTTTTGGCTGGGAAATTTAATGCGTTATACATCCCTGGATGAATTGCCTCAATTAATAAACGTATTAAGAGGTGAAATGTCTCTTATCGGACCTCGCCCTTTACCTGTAACTTATCTTTTAAGATTTAATAAAGAGCAACAGAAGAGACATTTGGTAATGCCCGGCATAACTGGTTTGGCGCAGGTTAATGGACGAAACTCCATTACATGGACTGAGAAATTTAACTTTGATCTGTACTATGTGAATAATCTTTCTATTGTTTTAGATATTACCATTATCTTGAAGACAATTATTCTATTGCTGTCCTTCAGAAAAGACAGTTCATTGCAAGAGAAAGAATTTACAGGTAATAATGATACATGACTTAGCCATTTATGGAGCTGGTGGTTTTGGAAGAGAGACAGCACTTCTTATCCAACAGATTAATACCGTTTCTGTACAGTGGAATGTTATTGGTTTTTTTGATGACGGGCTTCCTGCAGGAACAATGGTGGATGGTCTGCTAGTGTTAGGAGGTATTGGTGAACTTAATCAATACAGCAAAAGCCTGGCATTAGCGGTTGCAATTGCTGACCCTGTTATGCGAAAAAGCATAGTTTCCAAAATTGAATCTCCAGATGTTTTTTATCCTGTTATAATCCATCCATCTGCAATTGTTGAGCAAGGTAGAAATAAGATAGGCAGGGGTAGCATCATTACAGCAAATTGCATTTTGACAACTGGTATTTCGCTTGGCAATTTTGTAATTGTTAATTTAGCAACAACGCTAGGTCATGATGTTGTATTAGATGACTATTGCTCCATTATGCCAGGTTGCCATATTTCAGGTAATTGTAAAATGGGGGAGTGCACAATGATGGGCACTGGCTCAAGAACACTACAAAATTTAACCATCGGGAAAAAGTGTAAAATTGGTGCTGGTGCTGTATTAATAAATAGTTTTGAAGATGGAGTAACAATAGTTGGTGTGCCTGGAAGGGTGGCATAATGATAAGATCCAGATTAAAGAAGATTAGGATTGCACTGAAAGTAAATATAAATAAGTGTTAAAAGAATTTAAGCCTTCCATATTATTTCTAAGTAAGTTTCTGGGCGTATACCTAGCAGGAAATATAGTGTATGGGTTGTGGATTACCTCATTTGATCAACGTGCCGATAGCATGACCTCAGTTGTAACCTTGCAAACTTCTTCAGTGCTCAATGCCTTTGGAGAGGATACGAAAGCGATTGATAGTGATTATGGTCCTACGGTATGGCTGAAGAGAGGAAACAAAATTATTTTGAATGTGTTTGAAGGTTGTAATGGCATAAATGTTATGATCGTTTTTGTGGCATTTATTGTAGCCTTTGGAGGAAAAACGAAAGCTATTCTTTGGTTTGTGCCATTGGGATTGATAACCATTCATCTTTTTAACATAATAAGAATAGCATTGCTTTACGTGGTTGCTCAACACTATCAATCCTATTTTTATTACGTCCATAAATACATTTTTACAGGTATTTTATATTTAATTGTATTTGCATTATGGATACTTGGGGTAATGAAAGTGAATGATGTACGTGAAAGAAGCAAAGGATAGGCAAATATCACTTTTGAGAATAGTTCTCATGCTGATAAGCTTTTTTGTACTAGCTGCTATTTATGTTTTTCAGCAATTCAATTTTTTGTTTTTCCTGAAAGGACTTGCTGGATTGTCTATTTCTTTTAGCAGTAATTTCATTTTTATTTTTAATAAAACATTGCGGTTAATTTTAAATGATCTCGCTTGCCTTCTTTTAATCTATTCCCTTTTCCTGGATAAAAAATATTTGACCGTTGCCTTCTTCGTTTTTCTTTTGGAAATATTTGTGCTATTACCCTTCTACTTTACATTGAAACTTACACTGGAAGGCGATTCAGAATTATCCTCTCCACTGTTGTCGCAGATTCACAGGCTTATCGTTAATCCCATGCTTATGATTTTACTTATTATTTCCTTTTTTTATCAAAAGCGGATGAGCCGAAAAACTATTTGAGATATGGATCAACACATTCCACTATCTTATAATCCTATTGATTCAATTTCGTTAGAGCAAGTTTTGTCTCAATACAGCGATAACAATCACAATCAACTTGTTACAGATTTTGAGAATAAGATAGCTAGCTTAACAGGGAGTCCTTATGTAGTGGCGGTAAATTCAGGCACAGCAGCTCTTCACTTGTCTCTTAAAGCATTGCAAATAAAGAAAGGAGATGAGGTTCTAACATCTACATTCACTTATGTAGGTTCTGTAAATCCCATTTTATATGAGCATGCGGTACCCGTGTTTATCGACAGTGAGATGATAACCTGGAACATGAAACCTGAGCTTGTTGAGAAGTCGATCGTGGAAAGGAGTAAAAAGCCCCAAGCTATTCTCGTTGTCCATTCGTATGGTATGCCCGCCAATATGAGTGCTTTACTTGATATTTCTAAAAAATATGGAGTACCTATACTCGAAGATGCAGCGGAAGCAATAGGCTCAACTTATAAAGGAAAACATCTGGGTACGCTCGGTGATATTGGCATTTTATCCTTTAACAACAATAAAATAGTAACAACATATGGAGGAGGAGCAGTCTTAACCAAAGATGAATCGGTTTATAATAAAATAAAATATTGGGCTAGCCAGTCACGAGAGAATAAACCTTATTATGAGCACCATGAAGTAGGTTATAGCTACCGAATGGGTTCAATTAATGCGGCGACAGGTTTGGCTTCTTTAAAAGATTTTGGAAAGAGAATTGAAAGCAGTAGGCAAAAGTTTGATTATTACCTGACTCAACTTCATTCCAATGGCGATTTTCTTTTTAACCCAGAGCCTGATGAATATTATTCAAACAGATGGCTTTCCACTGTACGTATAGTAAAAAAAGGTTTTGATGTTGAAGGACTTATTGCTGTTCTCAAAAAGGAGGGTGTCGAAACTCGTCCTTTTTGGAACCCTATGCATAAACAACCCGCTTTTGATAGATTTCCGGCCTACCTAAATGGAAATTCAGATGAGCTTTTTCATAGCGGAATTTGTCTGCCATCAAGCTTTTCGTTGACAGAATTACAACAGAGTCGGGTTGTTGACTTACTTCGCAAGTTTTGTCGAAATTGATGTCAGGTTACATGTTGAATGGAGAAGGAATTAACTTGATAAGTGGCTTTAATCCTTCTCATTAATTGCTAGCTTTGTGCTTGATTGTCTAACCCTAATAGTCTTCAAATGAATAAAGCCTTTACCCTTATTGTGTTCTTAGTAACCATTAGCTTTGGCACTTTTTCCCAGAATATCAGTTCTGTGCAAGACGGTCCCTGGGACGATACAAATACCTGGTCAGGTGGCGTTATTCCAGATGAATCTAACTCTGATGTTATCACAATTAGTAATAATATAACTATTCCAAATGGATACTCTGTAACTATAGATGGTACGACTATTAATTCAGGGGCTACACTAACTATTAACAGTGGCGGTACGTTGGATATTGTAAGTGGTGTTTCAAATGCCTTGGTGGTTCAGGGAGACCTTTATGCTACTGCTGGCTCATCATTTACGAATACTGATGGTACAAATGTTTTTTTTGACGCCGGATCGATCTACCATCATCAATTCACCAGCGCACAAGGTGTGATTCCTTTGGCTACTTGGGATGCTAATTCAACAACTTCTATTGAAGGATATACAAGCTTTTCATCTGCAACTGCCGCAGGAAACTGGAGTCAGGACTTTGGTAATTTTGATTGGAACTGTACAGCGCAAACAACTTCAACAGTTAACATGAACGGATTATTGACATCTGTTCAACAAAACTTGAGCATCTCGAGCACAGGCAGTGGCAAGATTTTGCAATTATCCCAGGCCGAAGCTCCTCATATTATTGTAGGAGGTAATTTCTCTGTATTAGGAACGAGTCGTTTCAATCTTTCAACAACCGGATTAGGAACCATTCTTGATATAACAGGGGATTTTATTTTTTCTTCAACTAATGCCAGTGTGCCAAGTTCTTTTTTAGTGGGAGCGGGTGGTAATTGCACAATTAATATTGGCGGCAATTTTACAATGAATGCATCAGGATCAACTTTTAGATTTGTAAGTGGTACTAATGGAGTAAGCCGCCTGAATCTGACAGGAGATTTTGAAATTGATGCAGGTACAATAATTCTTAGTGGAACAACCCCATCATCAACGATTGATTTTGTTGGAAATGGAACGCAACAATTTCTTGTAAATTCGGGCTCAATAGGTTCTTCAGCTTTTAATTACATAATTGAGTCTACCTCTACACTAGATGTAATCGGAGAATCGGCAATTCGAGCAAGTAGTGGCGGATCTCTGACCGTGTACGGCACTATTCGTTGTGGTTCTGTAAACTCAACAGGCGCCATTTTGTCGGGAACAGCAACATTGGGCAACATCAGAGTTAGTACCAGAACTTTTGCATCTGGATCAACGATAGTGTATAGTGGCACTTCTGCCCAGGTTGTGGGTACCGGGCACCCCAGTACTACTGGTGTTAATATGGAAATAGATAATTCTTCTGGCGTTACTTTAAACAACACAGCTACAACAGGATCAGGTCTTAGTAATTTAAGTATAGGAGGAGATTTGATTCTTACCTCAGGTAATCTTAACATCGACACATCTCCAAATACTACTACCCGCACACTTACTATCAACGGTAATATTATTTCAAATGGTAATAATATTACTATTGCAGGAACACGATCCGATATAGTGATTAATGGTACTGGTGCCCTGGGAACGTTCCCTTTTCCAAGCGGTACTCAATCATTCAGAAATCTCACTGTTAACCGCACGTCATCAGGTAGTGTTGATTTTGGGAATGATCTTACTATAACCGGAAGCATAACCGGAAATAATGGTGATATACGTTTCAATGGATCTACAACTTCTATTACATCAGCCGTAACATTAAGTGCAGGTACATTGGATTTTAATGGCACTGGAAGTATTGGTAATACACTTACAATGACAACGGGTACTACTTTATATTTTGAAGGACAGACTTTAACAATTAGTGCGGCTTTTAGTGGCGGAGGACTTCTGTCGTCAAATAGCTCATCAACACTGATACTTAACGGAGGTGTTCAGTTTGGTACCCTTGCATTCTCACCTACAGGAAATACAATTGGAACACTAACACTCACCAGGGCTTCGGGTACCCAGCCAAGATTTTCTTTAAATAGCGCTTTAACGGTAGCTACAGCCCTTAATCTTACCAATGGAACTCTTGATAATGTATCTGGTCTGGCAATGAGTAGTGGAGCCACTATTACACGAACCAATAATAGTTCGTTAACTTCAACAGTTCCGACAGGAGGGCCTTATAATCTCATATATACAGGTAGCTCTCTTACTACAGGATTAGAGGCGCAAGGAAGTATAAATGACTTTACAGTTAACAGTTCAAATACAGTTACGGGGGGAGCAGCCATTGTCGCTGCAGGACAATTCCATATTCTTGCCGGAATTTTTAGTGCGACTTCCTCACCAACAATCAGCGCGGCTACATTTGTAAATGATGCTACTTATCGTGGGCAATCAACTAATTTCTCTATTACCGGAGATTTCACAAACAACGGAACATTCAACGGTAACACTAGTACTTTTACATTTGCAGGTGCAAGCAATATTTTAGGGACTACATCTGTTACATTTAATAATCTTGTAATTTCAGGTACATTGAATGGTACTTCCAGTTTTGGTCTGCTTGGTAACTTTACTAACAACGGTACTTTCAATGCAAGCAGCTCTACGGTAACATTTAGCGGTACCACTACACAAAGCATACAAGGTTCGTCAAATACAACCTTTAACAATATTACAGATACGAATACCGGAGGTACTGTTCAAGTGGAAAGCAGTCAAAAACTGGCAGGTGTTTTAACGCTTACGGGTAACCCTACAGTATTCGACGCAGATGGAAGTGCTAATACTTCAATCTTTACCATGCTATCGACCGGTGACAATCCAACAGCGGATGCTTCTATTGCAACCCTTGGTACAGGTGCATCTGTGATAGGTAAGGTAACTGTGCAACGTTACATGTCTATTGAAGGAGCCAATAGTGGCCGTATATATCGTTATATTTCTTCACCTGTACAAAATGCACCGGTCTCTGATATCCAAAATGAAATACCAGTAACAGGAACTTTTACCGGTAATAACAACTCTTCCTGTACAGGTTGTGGTGGATCAAGTACGCAGTCTATGTTTTCATATAACGAAGCTGCTTCAGGTACGCAAGA
>DATCRE010000240.1:0-3819 GCA_036569145.1 Cyclobacteriaceae bacterium | reverse complement strand
GGGAGTGGTTTTTTTTGTTATGGACTATTTCTTTAAAATCCATTATACTCTTAATTCATCAAGTCTGATTCGTAATATTTCGGTATATTGTTTTAGTTAGCCGAAGTTAAAAAATGAGACTCTTAACATTCATTGTTTCCGGGATTCTGTTTTTTAGTGTAGTTGATTTTTCGTGGGCGCAAAAATCAACATTGGAGAAAATACACCAAGAGAGAATGATTTATGATAGTCTCCAAGGAAAAAAAATACTAGCCTATCTTCATACAAATACATCGTCGCCATTAAGATCCTTGACATGTGACAGTTCTTTTTTATTAACAGAAATTACAACGAATGGTTTCCCAATTTATAAAGCGGCTCTGAATACCGGAGCAGCACTTACAACGGGTGTGACTACGCTCCAGAATGAATCTCTTGGACTAAATCTTCAAGGTGAGGGCATTACTGTTGGGGTTTGGGATGATGGCCTTGTTAAGGATCACATCGAGTTAGGTAATAGAATATTGACAAAGGAAGGTAGCTCTTATCAAACACATGCAACGCATGTTACGGGTACTATCCTGGCAACAGGAATGAACGCTGCAGCGAAAGGAATGGCGCCGAAGGCAACTGGCACAACATGGTATTTTGATAATGACGAAGCTGAAATGGCCGCATTGGCAAAAACTGATCAAACAGGATTGTTGTTTTCAAATCACTCTTATGGCATTGTTACAGGTTGGACCAAAGTCAATGGTGCATGGGTTTGGACAGGGGATGTAGCTATCAGTACTAAAGAGGATTATCGTCATGGATTTTATGGTACGGATGCGCAATTGATTGACCAGATAGCTTTCAATGCGCCTTATTATGCTATGGCTTGGGCCGCGGGTAATGATCGGATCGAGGTTGGTGATGGCTCGTATCCTCCAGATGGCAATGAAGGTACAGGCTATGATTGTATTATTCCTCAAGCTGTGGCGAAGAATATCATTACAGTTGGGGCAGTAAATAAAGTGTCATCATATTCAAATCCATCGAGCGTAGTAATGACTAATTTTAGCAGTTGGGGCCCGACAGATGACGGCCGGATTAAACCAGATCTTGTTGGTGCAGGAGTAAATGTTTTTTCGTTGAGCGCTGGAGGAACAAACCAATATGCAACATTAAGTGGTACCTCTATGGCAACACCGAATGTTACAGGTTCTCTTGTTCTTGTTCAGGAATTGTATAACAAATTGCATGGTGGCAACTATATGAAAGCCGCAACGCTGAAAGGATTAGCTATTCACACAGCAAAAGAGACAGGAAGTTTTCCTGGACCTGATTATAATTTTGGATGGGGTTTACTTGATGTTCAATCAGCAGCAAATGTTTTATTACATGAGGATGAGAAGAATATATTTATTCAGGAAGAAAGACTTGAAAATGGACAGACGTATTCAATGGATATTCTACCACAGGCAAATCAAAAAGTTACTGTTACAATATGCTGGACAGATCCGGAAGGCACTCCTGTTGCAGCTTCTCTCGACCCAACAAACCTGATGCTTGTAAATGACCTTGATGTTCGTATTGTTGATGAGCTCGGGAATGAACAACTTCCCTGGATATTAAATCCTGGCAGTCCCTCCTCTAAGGCTACTACAGGCGATAACTTTCGCGATAATGTAGAGAAGATTGAATTCAGTAATCCGAGTGCAAAGAAGTACACTGTGAAAGTCAAACATAAAGGTTCTCTGGTTAACAATGCTCAGGATTTCTCAATCATCATAACGCTCAAGTCTACCCTGAACTCATCACTAACGTATTATTGGATTGGGAATTCCGGCAACTGGAATGATAGTGCGCATTGGTCATTAACTACAGGTGGAACTTCAGTCAATGCAATTCCAACAGCGAACGACAATGTGATTTTTGATGATAACTCTTTTGATGGCATTTTACTCAGATCAGTTACTCTCACGTCAGATGTAACGTGTAACAAGATGATGGTGCTTACTGATAGGTTGGGGCAATTGATTCTAAACAGCCATCAACTTTCGTTTAGTAATGATCTGTTGATGTCTGCTGCTGATTTTAAAATAACTTCTGATGGAATACTGAATTTTAAGAGTTTAGGAAAACACTCTGCCAATATTCAAAAGGGGAATCTCTCAAAAACATCTCTTGAATTTAATGGTGGGCATTGGCTTGTTTCAGGAAACCTGAACGCTCAAAAAATTTCAGTAAAAAAGGATACGTTATCATTACAACCGTTTCACTATAGCATAAAGGAGTTCAATGCTCAAACAGGAACTACATTGGATATACATGAAAGTATCATTGATAGTCTTGAACAATCAACAATAGCCCCGATAAGAATGTCATCTAGTGATGCTACCATCACTATCTTTGAAAACGCAGTGCTTAATTGGGATATCAACTACGAAGGAATTTTAAGAATTAAGCATGGAGTAAATGTATTGATGAATAAAACGGATACACTTCAATCACTACAATTAGAAAGTGATTCAGAATTCAGGATTGCCAATAATACAATACAACATGTTTCAGACCTGACATTGCAAGGATTAACGGAAGCGGAGTGCCGACTGATATCTGACGAAAAAGCCACTCTTGATTTGCTTTCGCATAATAAATTTTGTTTTGACTATTTGAATGTCACCAATGTTGATGTTACAGGAAACTCTGTTGTAAATGCGGGCTTAAACAGCAGTGTCTCTAATTCAGCGAATTGGATTCAACAAGAATGTGATCAAATATTGTATCCGGATTTTGAAACTAAATTCAACTGTCAAAACGGGTTTACATCTTTTGTTGATAAGAGTGAGGGAAGTGTCACTTCATGGAGTTGGAACTTCGGAGATAATCAATCGAGAACTAATACTTCTGCAAAGCAGAATGCTTTTCATAGTTTTTCGGATGCAGGAACCTTTAAAGTTACATTAACTGTCTCTGATGGTTCCATAAGTCGCTCTTATACTAAGGATGTTTTGATCGAGTCTAATAGTGTAAATGAAAATACCATAGTATCAAATGGAACTTCTCTATTAAGTTTTCTTCAGGCTGATAATTATCAGTGGTACAAAAATGATGAACCCATTGATGGAGCTATTTCAAGGTCATACAATTACGCTGGCGATCTTGGTAGTTTTGTTGTTGTTATATCGACATCAAGTTGTAATGTGGCTTCGACACCATTTCTTGTTACGGAAATTGAAAATATTAATAACGAACTTCAGATCTTACCGAATCCTGCTAATGATTTCATTAAGATATCTGGAGCAAGATCACGTGCTTACATCTCAATATCAGATGCTCTTGGACGTGAAATGCTTCACAGTAACTCTTTCGAAAATGAAACTGTGCTTGATATAAGATATCTTAACGAAGGACTATACATCCTTAAAATAGAGATGTCAGGATCTCAGATTCAACGCAAGATTTTAATAAACAGATAGTGGATTAGATCCCCAATACTAATCTTTGGCCTGGCTGTATCTTATTGTCAGCAAGATTATTCAGAGATTTGATCTTATCAATAGTAAGGCCTTCAAATCTCCTTGAGATATTCCAGAGTGTATCACCTGGCTGAACAGTATAGAACTTTGATCCCGTTAAAGGAACTGTGGTTGTTTGAGATGCGCGTGCAATAGCAGAGCCTCCTGAAGATTTTGACCAGATGTTAAGTCGTTGTCCAACACGAATAGTATTGCCACGTAAGTTGTTCCATCTTCTCAGATCTTCAACACGAACACCGTGACGTATTGCAATGGATCCAAGTACATCACCACTTCTTACTTTGTATGTTTGTCTGTCCCGACCATAAGTGCTTCC
>DATCRE010000239.1:0-6693 GCA_036569145.1 Cyclobacteriaceae bacterium | reverse complement strand
CTTGCCAGAGTTTTATAGTCATGTAAAGAGTGAGCAATATCCTCTTCAAGTTGCCAGTAAGCTCTACGCTTCTGCTGCAATGAAAGATAGTTTATGGAGCTGGATCGTAAAGGCCAAGATCAGGGAGAAACCATTGCGCACACCATTTGACTATAAGTATAGCGACATGGGTTTTTACATCATGCAACATCTGGCGGAGAAACTCCTCAATCAGCCGCTTGAAGATTTTATTCATCAGAATTTATATGATCCGTTGGGCTCTTCAACAACAGGCTATTTGCCTTTGCTCAGATTTCCGCCACAGCAAATAGCACCTACAGAAAATGATAAGCTCTTTAGAAAATCATTGCTTATCGGCACGGTGCATGATCAGGGTGCAGCGATGTATGGCGGTGCTGCAGGTCATGCAGGCTTATTCAGCAATGCGAGTGATTTAGCCAAGCTTGGTCAGATGCTTTTACAAGGCGGTACGTATGGAGGCAATCGTTTTTATAAACCTGAAACAGTTCATCTTTTCACACAGAAGCAATTTGAAACAAGTCGTCGTGGTCTTGGCTGGGACAGACCTGCGCCAGGCGATTCAAATAGTCCTACTTCAATGTATGCATCACCCAAAACGTTTGGTCACACAGGTTTCACAGGTACTTGCATCTGGGTCGATCCAGAATTCAACCTGGTTTATGTGTTCTTATCAAACAGAGTACACCCCAGCATGACCAACAATAAGCTTATCAATGCTAACATACGTCCTCGCATTCAGGATGTTATCTATGAATCGATCTTCAACTATTGCCAGTATTAGCCTAACTTTACCTTCAAACCCCAAACTTTTGTAGTTGGAGCTGAAACTTCTGACTATGTAAATGGGTTAACAGAAGATGTATTGGCAATAAAGTATGTGCGAATACGTCTTTAAAAAAGCAACATAATACTCCACCATATTATAAAATGAAAATAGGCATTGTATGTTACCCAACCTTTGGGGGAAGTGGTGTAGTAGCCACCGAACTGGGAAAAGCATTAGCTAAAGAAGGACACAAAGTTCATTTTATTACGTACTCTCAACCCAGTCGATTAGATTTTCTGAATGAGAATCTTTTCTATCACGAAGTAGATTTTCATTCGTATCCGTTATTTGAATATCCGCCTTATGAACTTGCTCTTGCCAGTAAAATGGTAAGTGTGGTAAAGAACGAAGGACTTGATTTGCTGCATGTACATTATGCTATTCCACATGCATCGGCAGCTTACATGGCGAAACAAATATTGAAGACCCACGGCATTTCTATTCCCGTTGTAACAACCCTTCATGGTACAGACATCACACTGGTTGGTAAAGATGCATCGTATGAGCCAGTGGTTACATTCAGCATCAATCAATCGGATGGCGTTACAGCAGTATCAGAAGATCTTAAAAGAGAAACGTATGAACATTTCAAGATCACCAGCGATATTGAAGTGATTCCCAACTTCATTGATCTTGAAAAATTCAAAAAGCAAAAGAAAGATCATTTTAAGAAAGCCATCTGTCCTAACGGCGAAATGCTGGTAGTGCACACATCAAACTTCAGAAAAGTAAAACGTATTGATGATGTTATACAGATCTTCGCTAACATTCACCAGGTAATTCCATCCAAGCTATTACTGATTGGCGATGGACCTGAACGTAACAAAGCTGAAACGTTGTGCCGTGATTTAAACATAGCACACGATACACGTTTCCTGGGGAAACTGGAGGCCGTAGAAGAGGTACTTTCAGTAGCTGATTTATTTCTGATGCCGTCTGAAAAAGAAAGTTTTGGTTTGGCGGCCCTGGAAGCGATGGCATGCGAAGTGCCTGTGATCTCAAGTAACTCCGGTGGTATACCTGAATTGAATATACAGGGAGAAACAGGTTTCCTGAGTGATATTGGTGATGTTGAAGAGATGACCCGCAATGCGCTCTTTGTATTGGATAAGGATAACTTACCTCGCTTTAAAGCAAATGCATTGAAACGAGCGCAGCAGTTTGATATTTCAAGAATCCTTCCGTTATATGAAGACTACTACAACCGCATCCTTGAAAAGTCGGCAGCCAGATCGTTTATTTCGTAAGTAACAAAAGCCGTCCCCGATGTTAATCAGGTACGGCTCCATATCAACTTAGGTTAAATTAATTGTTAGAATTGAGTCTCTTTAAAGGTTTTCTGTTGAGGAGCCTTTGAGTATGTCGGACAAGTTGTGTACGACATGCAAGAAGTTAATAATAGACTAACTCCGATAACCAACAGCACTAATCTTTTCATAAGTCTAAAAAATTTTAATTTATCAAGGCGCAAAATAATACGGCTTATCGAAATTGATTTTTCAATTTTCGAACATTTATTACATCACATTTACTTTTTTGAAAAATTAACATAGAAAACCCGAAACAGAATTGATAAATAAATAGTTAATTCATAATGTCTTTACTACATAACGAAATACCGTGCTAGGCCATCGATTCAGTAAATACAATCCTCGTGAAGATCAAGCTAAAAGCGACTTTGAAAAGCTTTTGAAGGTCTTCATGCAACTCATCCTGATTACATCGGGCAACGTTGCAGAAGCACTGCAATGGTTAACGGAAGTTGATCGTCAATATAGTCTCACCAATGATCAATACGGTATTGGTGATTTTATTGAAGACCTGAAGCGTAACGGTTACATAACAGATGAAGGCCCTAAAGGCGAGTTTAAACTCAAAGCAAAAAGCGAACAGAACTTACGGCAATCGGCTCTTGAAGAAATTTTTGGCAAACTAAAAAAATCAAAATCAGGAGAGCATAATACACATCACAGCGGGTTGGGTGATGAACAGACAACAGAAAAAAGAGATTACCAGTTTGGTGACACACTTGAACAGATAGCTGTTACCGATTCGCTACGCAATGCACAGATCAATCATGGTCTTGAAAATTTTTTCATGACTGAAAATGATCTCGAAGTCGTGGAGAGCGAATACAAAACACAGACATCAACAGTTTTGATGATTGATATTTCGCACTCCATGATTTTATATGGAGAAGATCGCATTACACCCGCGAAGAAAGTTGCTATGGCGTTGGCCGAACTCATCACCAAAAAATATCCCAAGGACACACTCGATATTTTAGTATTCGGTAATGATGCATGGCAGATTGAAATAAAAGATCTACCGTATCTACAGGTTGGTCCATATCACACAAACACAGTGGCTGGCCTTGAACTGGCAATGGATATTTTAAGACGAAGAAAGAATAACAACAAACAAATCTTCATGATCACTGATGGCAAGCCCACGTGTATAAAAGAAGGTATTAAATATTATAAAAATGCTTTTGGACTGGATCAGAAAATCCTGGCCAAAACATTAAACCTGGCGGGCCAACTTCGAAAACTTAAAATTCCTGTAACAACTTTTATGATTGCTACAGATCCCTACTTAAAAGCATTTGTTCGTGATTTTACGAAAGCGAATAATGGTAATGCATATTACAGTACATTAGAAGGATTGGGCAATCTTGTATTCGAAGACTTCAAAAGAAATCGCAGAAAAAATCTATAGTCAATTCTCAACTACTAAAATTCAAAAATGGATCATACCCTTATCAAGACACTTGGGCAGCTAAAAGCAGCAGGATATAAATCAAAAACAATTAAAGAAGAATTACGGGCAAATCTCATTCAGAAGTTAAAGAATAAAGAAAATGTCTTTGCCGGAATATGGGGTTATGAAGAAACCGTAATACCAGATCTGGAGCGTGCCATTCTTGCTGGTCATGATGTTAATCTTCTGGGTTTACGCGGCCAGGCAAAGACGCGTTTAGCCAGGCTTATGGTTAATCTCCTGGATGAATACATTCCGGTGATTGAAGGTTCAGAATTAAACGATGATCCGTTAAATCCTATTTCACGATTTGGTATTGATCTCGTCAAAGAATTGGGAGATAAAACACCTGTCGCCTGGCAACACAGAGATGAGCGCTATACAGAAAAGCTTGCAACCCCCGATGTTTCCATTGCTGATTTAATAGGCGACGTCGATCCAATTAAAGCAGCAACACTAAAGCTTCCATATTCTGATGAACGTGTTATTCACTTCGGATTAATTCCACGTTCACACAGAAGTATTTTTGTTATCAATGAACTTCCCGATTTGCAGGCACGGATTCAGGTGGCGCTCTTTAATATCTTACAAGAGGGTGATATTCAGATTCGCGGATTTAAAATCAGGTTGCCACTAGAGATTCAATTTGTATTCACAGCTAACCCTGAAGATTACACCAACCGTGGTAGCATTGTAACTCCGTTGAAAGATCGTATCGATAGCCAGATTATAACACACTATCCGAAAACATTAGATATTGGTAAGAAGATCACACAACAGGAAGCTCGTTTAAAGGAAGAGCAACGCAAAACAATTCATGTAAATGAAATTGCGAAAGATCTTGTTGAACAGATTGCTTTTGAAGCACGTAAGAGTGAGTACGTTGATCCTAAAAGCGGTGTCTCTGCACGATTAACGATTTCAGCGTACGAAAATTTAGTGGCCGCGGCAGAACGCAGAAGCATTATTAACAACGAAAAAAATAACTTCATTCGCATTGCTGACTTCATAGGTGTTGTGCCGTCCATAACAGGTAAAGTAGAATTAGTATATGAAGGTGAGCAGGAAGGTCCGGGCATTGTAGCGCAAAACCTGATTGGCAAAGCCATCCGAACACAGTTTGTAAATTATTTTCCCGATCCAGATAAATTCAGAAAACAAAAAGAGAAAAGTCCTTATAAAAAGATTTCAAACTGGTTTGGCGAAGGCAACATGGTTGACTTGCTCCATGACATGACGCAAGGTGAATTTGAAAAAAGTCTCAAGTCTGTACCGGGATTGTTAGAGATGGTTAATGAGTTTCATAAAGATCAGGATGCACAAACTAAACTATTTCTCATGGAGTTTGCATTGCATGGATTAGCGGAATACAGTCTGATCAGTAAACACAATCTTACAGCGGGACTTCAATTCAAAGATCTACTCAGCAGTATGTTCACCCTTCCCCGTCCTGGTCAGGATGATGATGACGATGATGAATTAAATAGTGGTAAGTTTTAATAAGTAATCATTTGTTATTATAGCTGTAAGATTTTGTGATTTGTTACATCGTGATGAACAAGGGCTGATATGATTATAGAAACGAAATATCAAAATAGTTAAAACTCCGAAGGAGTGACATATTTTTTAATTAACTAATAACGGATAACATTTAACTGTTAACTACTTTGGACAAGCTTCAGGAGTCGTTGATTTATAATCCTGAGAAAGTTCAGGAGCTAAAGAAGCTTGTTGCCCGCGGAGAAGGTCTCACGCTTGAATTTAAACGCAAGGCTACACATCCTGAAAAAATCGTTCGCGAGATGATTGCATTCGCCAACACGCAAGGAGGTATTTTACTCGTTGGCATTGGCGATGACAAGACTATTCCCGGATTAAAATTTCCTGAAGATGAATCGTATGTTATCCAGCAGGCACTTGAAAATTGTAAACCCAATCTTGCATTCACAGAAACATTCATCCCGATAGGAGATAACAAAATAGTAATTCAATACACTATACCAGAGAGCGCTAAGAAACCGCACATGCTCTTATTCGCTGACAATGTAAAAGAATGTTATGTTCGTGCAGAAGACATGAGCATAAAGGCAAGTCGTGAGGTTCGGGAAATCATTCAGCGTGCACAGAAAAAGAAAGACATCAAATTTTATTATGGTGAGTATGAAACGCTTCTCATGAAATACCTTGATGAAAATTCTTTCATCACATTAAAACAATTCATGGCAGTGGCCAAGCTCAATCGCTTTCGTGCTTCAAAGAAATTGATACTCCTTGTTCTTGCTAATGTATTGCGCGTAACACCCGGTGAGAAAGGAGATGTTTATTCGCTGGCATTTCGTCAACCACTCAAAAAATCTTAATCATACGTTAGATTGAATATCTCTGCGCATCCTTAGCGCACTCTGCGGTAAAAAATATCTGTTGAAGAAAATTGCCTCAGAAGAAAACACTGGCGCCTAACGGGGATGTAAAATTACCAAAAAAAATCTCTTTTCTGCACTTTCTCGTTTCATAAGCTTTTCATTACATTTCGTTAAATCAAGTTCTTTGTCCCTTATGGCTAAAAACAATAAAGAGAAAAAAATATTTGTACTGGATACATCTGTTATTATTTACGAACACAACTCAATATTAAATTTTGATGAACATGATATAGGAATTCCCATCACAGTACTAGAAGAACTTGACAACTTTAAAAAAGGAAACGATACCAAAAACTTCGAAGCGCGCGAGTTCATCCGGCTGATAGACAAGCTGGCAAAAGGTCAGATGCTCCATCAGTGGAACCCCATCAATGGAAAAGGCAAAGGAAACTTTAAAGTGCTGATGGACACCGGGGGCACAGGCTCCGTTGATGCTAATAAAGTATTCAACGAGGATAAGTCAGATCACCGGATTTTAAATACAGCATTACTTCTTCAAAAAACGGAGAAGGGTAAAAAGGTTATTCTTATTTCAAAAGATATTAACCTCAGGCTAAAGGCACAAGCACTTGGCTTGCAAGCTGAAGATTACACCACAGGCAAAGTACAGAACATCTCTTCGCTTTATACAGGCAAAACCATTATTGAAGATGTTGATGGTAA
>DATCRE010000238.1:0-8651 GCA_036569145.1 Cyclobacteriaceae bacterium | reverse complement strand
ATAGTTTATAATGGCCCGTTGGTGATCTTAACAAATAGATTCAGTGCTTCCGCTTCTGAGATTTTCGCGGGTGCTATTCAGGACTATCATCGTGGAGTTGTTGTTGGAGAATCGACTTATGGTAAAGGTACTGTGCAGACCATTGTTGATTTGAGCCGCTATCTTCCTGATGCACATGAGCAAGTAGGAGAATTAAAACTTACTTTTCAAAAGTTCTACAGGGTAACAGGAAGCAGCACACAGCACAAAGGTGTAACACCTGATATTTTACTTCCAACAGCGCTGGCACCTGAACAATTTGGTGAGAGTTCAAATCCAAGTGCTTTGCCCTGGGATGAAATACGTGGTACTTTATATCAGAAGACACCAGTGATTAATGATAAAGTAATCTCCAAATTGAATAAATCGTATCAGGATCGTTTAAAGAACGACCCAAGTTTGGTTCGTTTCGTTGAAGAAACAGAAGAAACTCGAAAAGGATTGGCTGACACTAAAATTTCTCTCAACGAAGCCGTACGCAAAAAAGAAATGGACGAAGCTGAAAAGAAGACAGCTTCAAATACTAAGCTCAGTGGCAAAATAGAAAGCAAGGAGCCCGGCACACCAATAGACCTTCTTAAGGTTGATGATGAATATTTGAGGGAAGGACTTTTTGTATTGAGCGATTTGATTCATTCCAAGATTGGATAATAGATTTGGTAAATAAAAACTTTCAAGAGAGCGGAATTACTTCCGCTTTCTTTTTTTATACCAATTCATCTTTTCATACTTTAGATAGAAATATGAATACAGAGAGAAGATGAGTGAAGAACTACTCAAGGCTATTATTCAACTTTTTGCCATCGTTGCCCGTGAGCGGATTACAGAAGATGAGCGATCTAACATAAGAGAGTTCCTGGAGCTTCATCTCAATCGTGATGCTATTCGATACTACCTTGGACTATTTGATGAGTTCTGCAAAACAAACCAGGTTGATCCTGAAAATGCTGCCAGTGGCTTTGATATTGAAACTCAGCAATTTGCAGACGACTGGGCAAAAATTATGCGTATTGTTAAACAGGTTAACAGCGCACTTACCCGTCAGCAGAAGTTAGTACTCGTTGCGAAAATAATTGAGCTTGTTTATGCTGATTATACTATCTCTGATCGCCAGGGCAATCTTATATTTTACATAGGGCAGGCTTTGAAAATTCCAACGCCAGATGTTCATGCTCTTCAAGAATTTGTGAAGGGCCAGGACATTGATGAGCTGGCTTCAAAGAATGTACTTATCATCGATGAAGGTTCTGGCGCCACTGCATATCCAGGTCCAAGAATTGTAGAGAGAAATCTGACTGGCCTTGTTGCTATTCTCAGGTTAGCTGATGGCGAAACATACTTCATCAAGTACTTAGGCATCTCTACATTGTATTTGAATGGTATACTTTTAAAAAGCCGGAAGGTTGGAATCTTTCCTACAGGAAGTACCATAAGAGGTAATAAGATTGAACCCATTTATTACAGCGATGTTGTGGGTAAGTTTTTAGTGAGTGAAAGCTTGCCAAAAATTACCTTCACAGCCGATCACCTTTTCTATCACTTTAAAAGTGGCCGTGCAGGATTGCAGAATATCAATATTGCAGAACAGGGAGGCAAGTTAATTGGATTGATGGGAGCCAGTGGTTCTGGTAAATCAACTTTGTTAAATGTATTAAATGGAACAGAGAGACCTTCAAGTGGGAGAGTGCTAATCAACGGTATTGATATTCATGAAAATCCATCTGCTATTCATGGAATAGTTGGCTATATACCGCAGGATGATTTGCTGATGGAGGAGCTTACTGTGTTTGATAATCTTTACTATGCAGCACGTCTTTGCTTTGGTCATTATGGACACGACCAGATAGAAACTCTTGCCGAGAAAGTTTTGACTAATCTTGGTCTGACTGAAATACGTGATTTAAAAGTTGGTTCTCCACTGCAGAAAACAATCAGTGGTGGTCAGCGTAAGAGATTGAATATAGGTCTGGAGTTATTACGTGAGCCTGCCATTCTTTTTGTAGATGAGCCAACATCTGGTTTGTCTTCGAGTGACTCTGAAAATATTCTGGATCTTTTGAAAGAGATTTCCTTGCGTGGCAAGATGGTATTTGTAGTTATTCATCAACCATCATCTGATATATTCAAAATGTTTGATGAATTGATCATTCTCGATTCAGGAGGTTTCCAGATCTATTATGGTAATCCGATTGAAGCTGTTGTTTACTTCCGTGATATTGTAAACGCTGCGAATAAGAGTCAGGGAGCTTGTCCCGAATGTGGTAATATCAACCCCGAACAAATCTTTAGCATCATTGAAACAAAAATTGTAAATGAGTACGGTCGATTAACAAATGCGCGAAAAATTTCTGCTGGGCAGTGGTATCAGTATTTTAAGCTGCGAATAAAAATTCCAAAGATTAAACACATTAAAGAAGCGTTACCTGTTGCCCAGGAAATTCCGAATTGGTATAAACAGTTGCGTGTGTTTGTAAAGCGCGATCTTTTATCAAAACTTGCTAATAAACAGTATTTGTATATAAACTTATTTGAAGCACCGATTCTGGCATTCTTTATTGCGTTTATGGTGAAGTACTATGCTGTGCTTGGTGTAGAGAATCCTACTTACAAATTCTATGACAACTATAACATTCCTGTTTATTTTTTCATGAGTGTAGTAGTCGCTTTGTTTCTTGGATTAACAATGAGCGCAGAAGAAATATTCAGAGACAGAAAGATACTGAAGCGTGAACGTTTTTTACATTTAAGCAAAAGCAGTTACCTGGTTTCGAAGGTTGGCATCATGTTTTTAAATTCGGCTATACAGACTTTTAGTTTTATACTGGTTGGTAATCTGGTGTTGGGGATTCCGGTTACAGAGATGCGTTATTGGATGGTTCTTTTTAGTTGTTCGTGTTTCGCTAACATGCTTGGTCTTAATATCTCAGCATCTTTTAATTCAGCAGTTACAATTTATATTCTGATTCCACTTCTGGTTATACCTCAACTGTTATTGAGCGGAGTGGTTATAAGCTTTGATAAGTTTAATCCCAAGGTAGGTAAGCCTGTTGGCATTCCGGTTATGGGTGATGTGATGGCTTCACGTTGGGCATTTGAAGCTCTGATGGTAACTCAATTCAAGGACAATCCATACGAGAAAATATTTTACGACTTAGACAAGACAGCTGCCAATGCTGAGTTTAAAAAAGTTTATTACATACCAGCATTGGAGTCAAAGTTGGCGTATTGTCTTAATCATCATTCGGATTGGGCCAATGAGGATAATGAAAAGATGCAGGAAACATTATCCCTACTTCATGATGAAGTTCAAAGTGAATTAGAACTTGTTGGGCAATCAAAATTACCGGAAGTTGATCGATTGAAGATAGGAGAGGTTGACTCCATGGTATTTGTGAAAACAGAAAAATTTCTAAACACGCTGAAGAATTATTATAATATTAAATTGAACAAAGCGAAGGATGAGAAGGAGAAGCTGCTGGAACAGTATGCTACTGATAAATCAAAACTTGACAATCTGATTTCACTGAAGCAGCGCTATGCAAATGAATCAGTCATGTCGATGGTAGAAAATGTATCAACAGCCGATAGAATAGTAGAGTATGATGGCAATCTTATTCAAAAGATTTATCCTATCTACAATGATGAGCATAAGCCTAAGCATATTTTTGATTTTTCAGCGAATCTTTTTCAGCCAACAAAATACTTTTTAGGGAGAAACTTTGATACGCTGTATTTTAATCTTATGGTGATATGGTCTATGACGATTTTTCTTTTCATAGCGCTTTACTTTGACTTTCTTAAGAAGATTATCAAACTATTGGAAGGCAATAGAAAATACAGGAAGAAAGATAAACACTAAATGAAGTTTAAAATAAGATTGATATGAAAAAGCAAGTCTTAATTATTTGTCTTATGGTTTTAACGATCAGTATCATATCGTGCTCAAAGAAAACTGAGCATTTAGAAAATGATCAGACTGAGAATGATCTTACTTAAAGAAGAAGCTGACGAGTGGAAAGAGATGGACGATTTTCACATGATTATGGCAGAGACTTTTCATCCTTATAAAGATTCAAGTAACCTGGCGCCTGTGAAATCTCATGCCGGCGATCTTGTAGTAGCCGCAAAGAAATGGATTGATTCACCTGTTCCTGAAAAAGTTAACAGTGATGAGGTGAAAGCTAAACTTAACCAGTTGCAAGAAGAAACTTTAGTGTTGGAGAATTCTGTAAAGACCGGTCCGGATAGTTTAATAGCAAACTCATTGACTAAACTTCATACTACATTTCATGAGATCCAGGAACATTGGTATGAACATAAAGAAGAAGGTGATCATGAACATCATTAATGGATAAGCGTCACTTTTGCTATTCACGGATTTCTATCTATCTTTCTACGATAGAATTTTTATTTCATGGAGAGCACAGCCATTACAAAAGAACAACGACGGACACTATGGTCTGTCATCACAGCATCATCGGTAGGCACTCTAATTGAGTGGTATGATTTTTTCATCTTTGGGAGTCTTGCGCAAATTTTATCGGAGCAATTCTTTCCAAAAACAAATCCTACCGCGGCTCTTCTTTCAACCTTAGCAACTTTTGCGGCCGGATTTATTGTAAGACCTTTTGGAGCATTGGTCTTTGGTCGGTTAGGTGATCTTGTCGGAAGAAAATATACATTTCTTGTAACGCTTATCTTGATGGGTGGCTCGACATTCGCCATCGGCTTAATTCCTGGCTATGCACAAATTGGTGTGTTTTCACCGATATTAGTATTGATCTTACGATTGGTACAGGGACTAGCGTTAGGCGGCGAGTATGGTGGTGCCGCTACGTATGTTGCTGAACATGCTCCGGCAGCCAAGCGCGGCTTTTACACAAGCTTTATTCAGACAACAGCTACGTTAGGTTTTTTTGTATCGATAGGTGTTATACTGGTAGTGCAACAATCTATGGGAGCATCTGAATTTGCTTCATGGGGTTGGAGAATTCCTTTTATTCTGTCTGCCGTTCTTGTAGGTGTTTCCATTTATATCCGTATGAAGATGGAGGAGTCTCCATTGTTTTCGAAACTAAAAGCCGAAGGAAAAGTTTCGAAGAATCCACTCAAGGAAAGCTTTGCCAATAAAGAAAACCTGAAGATGGTGCTCATTACTTTATTTGGTGCAACGGCCGGTCAGGGTGTGGTTTGGTATACCGGACAATTTTATGCGTTATCGTTTATTCAGAAGACTTGTAATGTTGAGTTTGTTCAATCCTATTATATAATTGCTATAGCCTTATTGCTAGGCACGCCACTGTTTGTTTTCTTCGGATCATTATCTGATCGCATTGGTCGTAAATTTATTATGATGATAGGGCTGTTGCTGGCTGTTGTTACTTACCGCCCAATCTATAGAACAATGTATTCGCTTTCTGATGTAAGCCTGAAGCAAGAAGTAAGTGCTGAGTATTCTATCTCAAGCACATTTGTGGTGGCTGAAGGCACTACAGACTCTACCAGAACAACAACTAAGCAGCGAGTTTATACAGATGGAAGTAAACAAATTGAAACTGTAAAAGAAGTTTTGGGCAGTCATAAAGAACCTGAAGTTAAACGTAATGTCGTTCTGGGCAATGGTTCATTCTGGACGATGATTATACTTATTCTCGTGCAGGTCGTTTATGTAACGATGGTCTATGGTCCGATAGCGGCATTTCTGGTAGAATTATTCCCAACACGCATACGCTACACTTCCATGTCGTTCCCATACCACATTGGTAATGGCGTATTCGGTGGGCTTACTCCGTTTCTGGCACTAAGTTTATATGAAGCCAGTAAGAGCGATTCAAATCCGGCGGGAGACCCCATAGCAGGCTTGTGGTATCCGATTATTGTGGCTGCTGTTTGCTTTGTTATTGGTATGATCTTCTTGACAAACAAACCTAAAGGAGAAGTGATGGAGTAAAGAGAATAGATATAGGTGAAAGATTTAATAATCCTTCACCATTTCCTTCATTATTTTCTCCTCCTGGTAGATACGAATTGCAAGTGGTATCAGGTATATTGGTAAACCAATCATTAACACAGTCCATGCCTGGCATATCATGGCGATGGCTACAAGCTCTGGTATTACATTAAGGAAATAATTTGGATGCCTGATGTATTTAAAGATCATCGACTTGTTGACTTTATGACCTTTGGCAATAATTAACTTAACAGTCCATATCGGGCCAAGTTGTTTAATGACCAGGAAAAGCATAGCCATAGAGAACGCAAATAGAGCGATGCCGATATAAGTCACATTTATTATTGTAGCGTTGTTGTGAAGGCCTTCATAAAGACAAAGTCCATAAAATGCAACGTGCGATAATGTGAGAAGTAAGGAATTTGCTTTTCCATATTCCATTGCTCCATCCATCTTTAATCTTTTCTCATTTCTGATAGAGATAAATAAACTTATAAGCCTGATGCCGAATGCAAAAATGAAAAGATATAAGATCATGAGTGTTTTTTTTTGATGGCAAATCTATAAAAATTACTGCATAAAAAAGGATCAGCTGCATGCTGATCCCTTTGTGTTTAATAGATGTATTCTTTTACTCTGTCAGTTTATTCAACATCAAATTTGATTTTGTGATTCAGATTTTGGTTTCGAAGCAGAATAAAATGAATACCGGTTCTCGGATTTGTAAATCTTATGTCAGTTCCGCTTTGCAGTTCTTCATGCGATAATGTGCCACGTTGAATTTCTTGTCCCATTAAATTTACAATGGTGAAATTTGTATTCGTCTGGCATTTTGAATCGCCTTGGATATGGATGTAATCTCTTGCAGGATTAGGATAGACATGAATATCGAAAGAATTTTCACCTGTCAGATCAGAAGATAATTCTTCCGTTTCCACTCTGGTTGCAGGTGTGTTCGTTACGATTACTTTATAACATAATGACACTCCCGGATTTCCTTTTGCTCCGCTACTTTTATAGGGCGTAGCACAAATATTGTAGGTGCCGTTAGCCATGGTCCATTCTGTTGATGAAGATACTTTTCTAATCAGAAATGGGAGAGTGCCAATGGTACGGGTATTCTGATCGGTATTTACTCTAAACCTGATGCTTTTTGTTGTAGTAGCAGTGGCCTCAGCTCTTACGTTAAATTGTGTTATGCCAAGACTTGTTGTATTAATTACCATGCCTTCTGTAAGATTACCAATATCGGCATTTGTTGCACCATTTATCAGCACCAGTTTATTAACAGAAACATCGGTGGCGGCAACACTGCTTACAATTTCCACAATAACCCTGTCGAAACTTTGAGCGCCAGAGTTATCAGTAACTCTCAATTCAAATTCAAACGTGCCGGGTACAAGATTGGTAAGTTTTAGCATGTTTGTATTTGTATTACTAAGCGTGATTGATGGCCCGCTGATTTTAGTCCAATTAACGGCGGTGATTGTACCATCTGTATCAAAATATTCGCCTGCAATACTTAGCGGTGCGCTTCGTTGTAATATCCGAAGGTCAGCGCCGGCTGTTACATAGGGAGCCACGTTCGCTGTACTGTTTTTTGTGAACTTCAAGAGCCAGTCAAATACAAGGTATCCATCTGTTCCATCCCACACATCGTTCCAGCCTTCATGTTCTTTCGCATTCAACAGATTAAGATTAGGCTTTGCTTTACCAGCAGGTGAACATGCATTAATGGCGTTAACCATATTGATTGAGTGCGTAGGAAATACAAGCTTGTCATTTGCTCCATGAAAAACCCACACCGGAATATTTTTCACTATGCAGGCTTTTGTCAGATCAGTTTTTCCAGATATCGGAACGAATGCTGCAACTTTATCAGGATATGTTTGAGCGTATGTCCATGAACCTGCGCCACCAAAGCTCATGCCTGTAAAGTATAATTTGTTAGCATTAATATTAAATTGTGTCTTAACATAATTGATCATTTCATTTACAGTATCCATATTCCATTCCTGATCATTTTTATTCTTGATCAATGTGTTTCTATGCATCTGCGGAGATATGACAATAAAAGGTCTGCTTGCTGGCCATTTGTTATTGGCGATTAACCACGGAGGTCCTTTGTCTGATGCGCTTGATTTTGTCAGGATTGTAAAATCATTTCCAATAGATCCGCCGCCATGTAAATAAACTAACAGTGGTGCTGGTGTTGCTGGATTGTATCCCGGAGGAGTGTAAAGTAAGAACTTGGTTCCCCATGAGCTGGTGGCTACAACCTGTTGTGCCTGGATGGTATGAGAGAGAGTGACTAACAGGAGAGAGTAGAAAATGCAAAGTCTTATCCTGGATAAGATAATTTGTGAGGGTGTATTCATAAAGTGTTTGTTGGGTTGTTCGAATTAACTTTATGAAGTTAGCTAAATCTTTAAGATAAAGCATTTACAAAACAGCTTTTAAAATCAGTCAAAGTCTAGTTGATATTAGTATTAATGCATGGGAAACAAAATCCCCACAACACTTCTGCCGTGGGGATTTTGGTAGAATAAACTAATGTTTAATTCTTAATATGCTCTGTCTACGCTTCCTGAGCCATAGATTTTCTTAACCGTATTTTTTGTGTTGCCTTTATGCTTAATGAGGCCACTTCCAAGAATGGTGG
>DATCRE010000237.1:0-3358 GCA_036569145.1 Cyclobacteriaceae bacterium | reverse complement strand
TTTATTAGGAGAATATAAATTAAGCTTGGTTGTCAGTAACGACGTTGGTCTGAGTCTGGCAGACACAGTTGTTGTTACTGCCGACAATGTTACAGGTTTAAATGAAATACAAAACCAGGCTTTCTATATTTATCCAAACCCTACACACAACCAGTTTTATTTTGATGCACCTATAACTGATCATGACATCGATATTGAAATAGTCGATACGATGGGAAGAACTCTTCTTACAAAACATTTTGACAGACTTAATAATAGCAGGAGCATTTCGTTGAAAGATCACATTAGCCAGGCAGGAGTTTATCTGGTCAGATTGAAGAGCGGCACATTTATTGGAACAAGAAGAATTCAACTAATTGAAAACTAAAATATCAGGTAATAAAACTACCATGAAAAATATCATTCTATTTTTTTTATTAACAAGTTCATTTCTAAGCTTAACGGCTCAACAGTTAATTGATAAAAATGCTACGAAAGAAACGAAACGATTATATTCCAATCTTAATCACCTTACACAGAAAGGTATCATGTTCGGTCATCATGAAGATATGGCTTATGGAATTGATTGGAATGCTGTTGAAGGTAAGTCTGATGTGAAAGATGTTTGTGGTGCTTATCCTGCAGTGCACGGCTGGGATGTAGGCAGAGAAGGCAATGAAAATAATATCGACAATGTCAGCTTCTCCAAAACATTAACATGGATTGAAGAAGTTTACAAGCGTGGAGGAATTAACACGGTTTCATGGCACGTTGATAATCCGGTAAGCGGAGGCAATGCGTGGGATACCACGAAAGCTGTAAACCAGATTTTGCCTGGAGGTAAATTTCATCAGGCTTATGTATCGAAGTTAGATAAAGCTGCAGCATTTCTAAGTCAGTGCAAGAGTGGTTCAACGTATATTCCAATTATTTTTCGTCCTTTTCATGAACACAATGGTAACTGGTTTTGGTGGGGCAAGGGTATCTGTAGCGAAGAAGATTACATTAAGCTCTGGCGCTTTACAGTTGACTATTTAAAAAATGTAAAAGGTCTTCATCACTTAATCTACGCATTTTCACCAGACAGAAGTCGTATGGATATGAACAGTGCAAAGACATCTTACCTCTATGCATATCCGGGCGATGACTATGTTGACATACTTGGCTTTGATGATTACATGGATGTTGGTATAACCTGGAACACCAAAACGCAAGTTGAACAACGCAACGATTTTCTTCAGGCACTGCGAGCTATATCTGAATTGGCAAAAGAAAAAAATAAAATTGCTGCTATAACAGAGACAGGTTTAGAAGGCATTACAAATCCAAAATGGTTTACCGAAGTGATTCTGAATCCGCTGAAAGAATCGCCAGATATTAAAATCTCTTACGTAATGGTTTGGCGAAATGCGAACAAGAAACATCATTATGCACCTTATCCCGGACAATTATCTGCTAATGATTTCATAGATTTCTATCGTGATAAGAAAACTATTTTTGAAAACGATATTCCAAACATGTACACAAAAGATATACGCTGATATTAGCTCATTACAGCAATGAGCTTTGGTATTAATTGCTTGACATACCCATCAATAATAGTTAAGTTGAAGTAGTTTTGTAAACTATTCATCAGGGCATGAGCTGGAGTTGTCGATGTATTTTCTTTCTGATTTTAACATTTAGTACAACCATCCTGGTAGCGCAGCCATCGCAGCTTCCAAAAAAAAATATTGTGTTTGATCAGCTGCCCGATAACCTAGGGCTCGGCCAAAGTACAATCAATTGTATGCTTCAGGATAGAGAAGGTTATCTCTGGATTGGAACATGGTCTGGATTAATCCGATATGATGGTTATTCTACAAAACTATTCCATTCTGAAAACGGACCTGACAAGTTAAAGAGCAATAAAATTACTTCACTCCACGAAGATGCCAACGGTCATATCTGGATAGGTACGCAGGTTGGTGGATTATTTCAATACAATAAATCAGCAGATAAATTCACCCAATTCATTCATGATGATAATAATCCGAAAAGCATAAGCAATAGCAGCGTATGGGCTATTAAGAATGATGCCGACGGTAATCTGTGGGTTGGTACTGAAAATGGTCTTAATATGTTCAATCCAACAGATAGTTCTTTTAAAGCATATTTTTCTCATTATGACGATAGCACATCATTAAGTAACTCTTTTATTACTGACATGTATTTATCATCCGATAATGAACTTTGGGTAGCCACCGAAAATGGTTTAAACAAAGTAAGACAAGATGATAAGCACGGATATTTTTTTGAGCGTTACGTATACGGTACTTTTAAAGCAGATGGCGCCAATCATTATTTGCATAACTACATATTCAAGGTCAGGGAGCTTACATCGGGGAATTCAAAATCAATCTGGTATACAACCACAAAGGGATTGAAGAAATTAGAGAATGGAAAGATTACAAACTATAACATAGAAAATAAAGAGCCTGCTTATAGCTACTTCCGTTCTTTGTATGTTGCCAATACCGATCACCCTTATATTCTGATTGGATCTGAGATGGGATTAAGTTTTTTTGATCCAGGCAAAAACAAGTTCACAAGGTTCTATGGCAATTATGACAAGAGTGTGAACCTATCGCATAACACAGTAACGTCATTGTTTTTTGATAACGGTGGTGTGCTCTGGGTAGGAACAAAGAAAGGCTTGAATAAATACAACAGCTATGGCAAAGATTTTAAACTTTACCTCACGGCTGAGTTCGATAAAACAAATAGCATCATAACAGGCTTTTGTAAATCTGGCGATGACGGAATCTGGATCAGTACCATTGGAGGAGGTTTGTTTAAATTTATTCACAACACGTTTACACATTACACAATAGCGAGCCCTGACGAAAATAGTTTTACAGAATTCATTCAGACACTGTACAGAGACTCACGCGGCACGTTGTGGATAGGAACTGCTGGTGGAGGTGTTTACAGTGTAGATGAACGCGACATTAAGACAAACACCACAGTAGTCAAAAAATTTAATCACTATAAAAATAATAATCCGGTTGTAGATAGTCATGTCATGTCGTTTACAGAAGACGATCAGCATGCTATCTGGGTTGGCTTATGGAACGGTGGTGTTAATAAAATAGATATTAACGGTAAGGTAAGTTCATATCCTGATGTAGCGATAAAAGATGTGCCGGTGGTATCATTATTCGCAGACCGTTCAGGTGTATTATGGATGGGTACGCGGGGTAGCGGCCTCTTTCGAGCAACAGTAAAGAATGGTACATGGCAGCTCAAACAATTCAAGCATAATGAAAGTGACAACACAACGCTGGTAAATGATTTTATTAATTCGATCTATGAAGATCATGCTGGCAGCATGTGGATT
>DATCRE010000236.1:0-2081 GCA_036569145.1 Cyclobacteriaceae bacterium | reverse complement strand
AAATTTTCTTGATGTTCCTACAGATTGTCCACAGCGCGATGAACGTCTTGGCTGGACAGGTGATGCACAAGCTTTTTCACGTACAGCCGCTTTCAATTTTGATGTTCACAATTTCTTTTCAAAATGGCTTCGTGATGTAGAGGCAGATCAGATAAATGGAAATGTACCCTTCGTTGTTCCAAATGTTTTAGGTCCGTGGGGTTCTGGCATTGCAGGAGGTTCGGCAGGCTGGGCAGATGTTGCTACCATTATTCCATGGAATATGTACCTCGCCTATGGAGATAAGAAAATTCTCGACACACAATATGAAAGCATGAAAGATTGGGTTGGCTACATGGAACGTAACAGTACAAACTATCTTTGGAACAAAGGATTTCATTTCGGCGACTGGCTCTTCTATCGTCCGTTTGATGATAATGATGGTCGGTCTGCTGTAACAGATAAATATTTAATAGCGCAAACTTTTTTTGCACACTCCATTCAACTGGTAATAAACGCCGCAAAAGTTTTAGGCAAGAATGAAGATGTATCAAAGTACTCAACACTTCTCGATAATGTTAAAGATGCTTTTTTGAAAGAGTACGTAACACCCAATGGCCGACTTGTCTCCAGCACACAAACAGCTTATGTGCTTGCATTGAATTTTGATATGCTTCCGGAAACACTGCGAAAACAAGCTGCACAAAAACTGGCTGACAATGTGAAGAGCTATGACAATCATTTAACAACGGGTTTTCTTGGAACACCTTATCTCTGTCATGTGCTCTCGCGTTTTGGTTATGATGATCTGGCGTATAAACTTTTATTGCAGGAGAGTTACCCATCATGGCTATATCCGGTGAAGATGGGAGCCACTACCATTTGGGAAAGATGGGATGGTATTAAACCCGACAGTACATTTCAAACGCCTGGCATGAACTCATTCAATCATTATGCTTATGGTGCTATTGGTGATTGGATGTATCGTGTTGCTGCTGGCCTTGACACAAAAGATAATGCTCCTGGTTATAAAGAAATTATAATCAAGCCGCATGTTGGTGGTACATTCAAATCTATGCGTGCAGAACTCCAAACTTTATATGGAAAAGCAAGTTCTTCGTGGACTGTGGATGATAAAAATTTTTCATTGGATGTATCCGTTCCTGCCAATACAAAAGCAACCATATTTATTCCAGCTGCTTCTGTAGAAAGTTTGTCCGAAGGAAATCTTCCAATCAGCAAAGTGAAAAGTATAACAGTGAAAGGAAAACAAGATGACTATGTTGAAGTAGAAGTTGGATCAGGCTCTTATCAATTCAAAGTATCACAATGATTGTACTGGGAATTATTTTTCATTTTATCGGTGGCTTTGCTTCCGGTAGCTTTTACATGGCCTTCAAAAAAGTTAAAGGCTGGGCGTGGGAAAGTTATTGGATTATCGGCGGACTATTTTCATGGTTAATCGTTCCGCCACTGGCAGCATACCTTACATTGCCAGGCTTCAGTGAAATCATTTCACAAACTCCAACGCATACCTTACTCCTTACCTACACCATGGGATTACTCTGGGGCATCGGTGGACTGACTTACGGACTTGGTATTCGATATCTCGGCATGTCACTAGGCAATGCGGTAATACTTGGTTACTGTGCAGCATTTGGTTCATTGATACCTGCCATTTACTATTTCTATTTTCCACAGGAAGGAAAAACTTCGATTGAACATCTACTCAATTCATCGGGAGGTCAGTTAGTACTGAAAGGAATAGCGGTTTGTTTGCTGGGAATTTTTATCTGCGGCTATGCCGGTATACGAAAGGAAAAGGAGTTACCGCAAGAGCAAAAGAAATCAAGCATCTCTGAATTCAATCTCTTTAAAGGATTGTTGGTAGCAACTGTCTCCGGTATTTTAAGTGCATGTTTCAATTTTGGTATTGAAGCAGGAAAGCCTATGGCAAACATTGCAGTAGCACAAGGTCTCAATCCACTCTTTCAAAACAACGTTACCTATGTTGTGTTGCTGTGGGGCGGACTCACAACCAATTTTATCTGGTGCCTGGTTCTCAATTTTCGAAATAAAACATTTGGAGATTATACGAACGA
>DATCRE010000235.1:0-8058 GCA_036569145.1 Cyclobacteriaceae bacterium | reverse complement strand
GATGACAAAAGAACAAGTTGGCTATCATGCTTACAAACATATCGACCATCATCTTCGTCAGTTTAATAGTTAGAAAAAACGAGAGATGTTTATAAACAGAGAGATTGTAATTTAATACCGCCTGCCTTATTGGTGTGTTGTCTCGTAAACAGGAAGCAAATTACTCATAAAGGACTAAGCTATTACTCCAAAAGAATTAGCAAATAACTTATCTAAATACTTTCTGATACTTAACTCTGGTATATATGTTGAGTTAATTCAAATGATTAAAATATATTTGAGTCCATTATTTTTTTGATTTTCATTTCTTATCTTATTTTTGATTCTGATTATGTAAGGCTCTCTTTAGTTTTTTTTTAGAACCTTCTTAGTTTCTATATGCTTACAGATCTTCCACCAAATAGTTAAATCTGTATGTCTGAAAATATAGATCATCGTTTATATAAAACGATAGAAATTTATCATGCATTAACTTTATAAAAAAAATTTAAAATGAACATTAAAAAGATATTGCCATTAATTTTATTATTTGTTTGTACCGCAGAATTGAACGCGCAAACAGTTAGTCAGAGCGATGCCGAGCTAGCTGCCCAAAATTTTATTAATAATAGTATTAATCCATCGACAGGAGCTAAGTTTGGACTTAAGTCGATAATAAAAACAATTAAAAATGTATTTCAGGGAAACATCGTTTCTTATACCGTATTATTTGATGGTGGAGGCTTTGCTACAGTGGCGGCAGCTTTAAATGTAGATCCAATAATTTCATACTCACCAGTAGGTCAATTTATTGAGTCCAATATGCCTACAGAATATCTATGGTTCATGGATGATTATCATAACCTTGTTAATTATGTTATTACTAATGCCATTATAGATTTAACGGCTCAATCAGCTTGGGCTAATTTAACAGGGCCAGGAACTGTAAATCAGTTAATGACATCAACATGGAGTCAATCAGGATGTGTGACAACCTCTTCAGGTATTCAATCTTTGACCTATAATAAATTAATTAATGATGGTGGTAAGGGAGGCTCATGTTCCTCCTGTAACGGAGTTAGCAAATGTGCGGCAGGTTGTGTTGCCGTTGCTATAGGACAGATTATGCGTTATTGGGGATACCCAATTGCTGACTATGATTGGTGTAACATGCCAAATGCGTTGACAGGCAATCCTACGAATACACAAATTGATGCTGTAGCCAAACTGTTAGCAGACATCGGGCCTAAAGTAGATATGAAATATTGCAATGATGGTTGTGATTCTCAAGCATGGCATGATATGGTTAGTACTTTTAAATCGTATGGTTATCCAAACTGCACGCAGATTTTTCTTCTTCCAGATGTAGCCAGTTTTGCAATTTGGAAAAAAACTATAAAAACTGAGATACAATCTGGTAGGCCAGTATTTTATTCAGGATCGACCAAAAGTGGGAGTGGACATGCATGGGTAATAGATGGTATTGATCCAAATAATGATAATATGTTTCATTTCAATTTCGGATGGGGAGGATATCAAAATGCTTATTATCATCTTTTAGACTATCACTTAATAGGAACCGAAGCTTATGATCGAATAAATGGTGCTATTATAAATATCAGTCCCAGTGCTGTTTTAGATTGCAATAGTAGTGTAACAATTCCTGCTAACGCTCAGCTTTCGGCATCAAAATTTTATGCTGGTACTATTACCAGTCTTCAAACAATAGCTAGTGGTACACAGAATTATTATGCATGTGGCTCCATAGTTCTGAAACCAGGCTTTAAGGCTGCGTCAGGAAGTAATTTTGTTGCCTCTGTAACTAATATTTGTAGCAGAACAACTCAATATTCAGGATCAAGAATAGCCACTTCACAGGTTGAAGAAGTTACTCCCAAAGACTCCATAAACTCAGAGGCAATAGTTATGGCAGTAGAATCTGAGCAAGGCATTCTATCATATCCTAATCCATTTAAGGACATATTGGAATTAGAAGTTAATATAACTAGTGAGGAGCCATTCATGATCAGTATCTATTCGACTGCAGGCGAAAATTTATTTAATAGAAAAGAATTATACTCTATAGGTAAACACCACTTAAATTATGATTTGTCATTCCTTAAAAGTGGGGAGTATATTTGTGTTTTTAAGAACTATAGTGTCGTAAAAGAATCTAAAATAATTAAACAATAATTTCTACTTGGAAACTAAATGAGAATCATCGACTAAATTTTTATTTTACTAAAAAAAGAAAAAATATGAAGAAATTTGTTTTAACAGTTATTGTCATGTCAATCCGCTTTATTGGATACTCACAGGAATGGAAAACATCAGGTACATATATTTATAATAACAATACGGGTAATGTTGGCATTGGTACTGGTACCACAGCCCCAGGAGATAAACTGACTGTTGTTGGTAATATCTCATTACCTTTACTAAACTCTATTGGTTACGGGCAATCCGATAGGTTCACCTATGACGGTAAATCAATTGGTAATTATACTCTGGGTTGGTATAATGATTCGGGAAATACTGGAGCACCATCATCTTATTATTCTGGTTATGGTGGCATTAAATTTTTTACACAAGCCGCACCAAGAATGGTTATTTCAAGTAATGGTAATATTGGAATAAATAATACAAGCCCTAATTTTTTAATAGACATGATTACAACGACAACCTACCAAGGTATTCAGCTTTTTCAATCGAATGGTAAGTGGGTAAGATTTTACTCCTCTTCGTTGCTGGGTGGGTCATTCAATAATATCACAAGTAACAACGATGCAGGCATAGTCTTTGGAAATATTGCGGGTATTAATACAGTTGATCAGGGTTTTGTGATTGTGCCTCACAGAGGCGACAGAAGTGGTTTAAGAATTACCCCAGCAGGAAATGTAGCTATTGGAGTAAATGATACTAATGGCTACCGCTTTGCTGTTGGTGGGAAAATGATAGCTGAGGAAGTTAATGTCAAGCTTCAGGCAAATTGGCCAGACTATGTTTTTGAAAAAAATTATGACCTTCCTTCACTTGAAAAGTTGAATGAATTCATAACTAAGAATAAGCATTTACCTGAGATGCCAGCAGCTTGTTCTATTGAAGAAAATGGTATCAATCTTGGTGAGATGAATGTACTTTTGTTAAAGAAGGTTGAGGAGTTAACACTATATGTCATAGAGCTACAACGACAGAATGTTGTAATGAATGATCTTATTAAAAAGATGCAGAATACAAAATAATTTAAGAGTAACCTCACTTCCGTGTGGCCTACTAAATAGCCGTTCTAATTGATGTATAACACATTGGAACGGCTATGCTTTTGTTGGTACATTCTCTGGCAAGATGCCCTTTTTACAATTTTATTGGCAAGTGAATATCTGAGCGGAAGGGATCTGGTAATCGTTGGTACAGACATACACGACTAAGTAGTTTCTTTACTCAGTAAACTCGAACTTAATAGCTATATTGAATAGTAATCAGTTGCAGCTGGAATGCTAATGGCATTACCTTTTTCGAAAAGGTTTCCTCTTTAAAAGGATTCAAAACTTCTAACAACCTTGACTATCTGCCAGATGAAACTCATACTCAGAATCACACAATCTATTCTAATTATTTTGATACTCTCATGCTCAGCAAAGAAGAATCAAAATCAATTCGAAAGTGAGATAAAATCTCTTGATCTTACCCGTGGCGATATTGCTCTTTGTTCCACTGGCAAAAACCAATTCGGCACAGTAGCTTTTAGTTTATCATGCTCTGAAAAAGTACGTGACAATTTTAATCTTGCAACAGCTCTACTACACTCTTTTGAATACACTGAAGCAGAAAAGATTTTTGCTAAAGTTATAGATGAAGATCCCGAATGTGTGATGGCATACTGGGGCGTCGCGATGTGTAACTTTCATCCACTGTGGTCGCCACCTAGTCAAACCGATTTACAAAAAGGTTATAAAGTTGTTACGTTAGCGCGGTCAATTATTACGGATACATCAACGCGAGAATCTGATTACCTGGAAGCTATTGCCACTATCTATGATCAATGGCAAACACTTGATCATAAAGCCCGTGTTCTTAAATTTGAAAAAGCATCAGAGAATATTTTCAAGAAATATCCTAAAGATAATGAAGCGGCTATTTTTTATGCATTGGCTCTTCGTGCTTCAGCCGATCCAACAGATAAAACCTTTCATAATCAAAAAAAGGCGGGTGAAATTCTAAATACAATCTTTTTGAAAGAACCCAATCATCCCGGTATAGCTCACTACATTATTCACACATACGATTATCCTGAGCTTGCACAATTGGGTTTACCTGCTGCAAGAAAATATGCTTCTATTGCCTCCGCCTCCGCTCATGCACAACACATGCCGTCTCACATTTTCACACGTCTCGGACTTTGGGATGAATCGATACAATCAAATATAAACTCGATTGCTGCTGCACAATGTTATGCTCAAAACATGAATATAAAAGGTCATTGGGACGAAGAGCTGCATGGCATGGATTACTTAGTTTATGCCTATTTGCAAAAAGCAGATGATGATAAAGCGCTGGAACAAATGAAATATCTTAAGACTATTACTGAAGTATTTCCGCAGAACTTTAAAGATGCTTATTCATTTGCTTCGATGCCCGTGCGCTTTACATTAGAACGTAAGGATTGGAGTGAGGCTTCAAAACTGGAGTTGAGTCCCGCTAATTTCACATGGGAGAAATTTCAATGGGAGAAAGCAAATATAAATTTTGGAAGACTACTTGGTGCTGTTCATACCAATCAACTCACCACAGCTAAAGATGAATTGAAACAACTGCAAATCAGTTATCAGAAATTGACTGACGCTAAAGAAAATCGTAAAGCTAATTTTGTACTCATTCAAATTAAAACTTCGGAGGCGTGGATTAAATATGCCGAAGGAAAAAATGAAGATGCCATTAATCTTATGACCATTGCTGCTGATATGGAAGACGCAACAGAAAAAGATCCGGTTACTCCCGGCGAAGTTATTCCTGCAAGAGAATTATTAGGTGACATGTATTTACAAATGGGACAACCTGCGAAAGCTCTTGAAGCCTACGAAGCAGATCTGCTGAGACATTCAAATCGTTTTAATGGTTTAGCGGGTGCGGCTATGGCTTCAGAAAAATCTGGCGATACAAAAAAGGCAATCTCATATTATAAACAATTGCTGGCAGTGTCTGAATCATCACATAATAGCAGACCCGAACTCAAGGCGGCTAATGTTTATTTGAAAAAGAAATTTTAGCAGATAGAATTTTAATCTACAATTATTAACACACCGGGCTTATCAAATAATTATATCGAAGTAGCTTGGCTTGTAAATAAACCAACGTGCCGAGTATAGTTGAGTCAGGTCGTTATTAATGACTTTCCTGTACAACTTTTATCTCTCCTTGCGTTAATATTATCAGCATGCATGTATTTTGATAAAAGTGTTAAACAAAATATTAGAAAATAGTCGCAAACTTCTTTCCTTCTTTGAACGACAATCTCGCATAAGAAAGTTGTTACTGACTTGTGCATTTGCAGGAGGGCTAATCTCTGCAGTCGTAATAACAATATTCTTTCTCACATGGAGTGGTCTCTTAGGTAGTATTCCTGATCGTGAAGAATTAAGTCTTGTAGAAAATCCGGTGTCATCAGAAGTATATAGTGCCGACAGCGTTTTGCTTGGACGATACTTTATTCAGGAACGATCAGATATTCGTTTCGATCAAATTCCTTCTCATGTAGTGAATGCATTGTTAGCTACTGAAGATGTTCGTTTCTATGATCACCGTGGAATTGATTATCGAAGTCTGGGTCGTGTGTTTGTGAAAAGTATATTGCTGCAACGTGATGTTTCCGGAGGAGGCAGTACTCTTACTCAACAACTTGCTAAAAATCTTTATCCCCGAAAACATTATTGGTTTTTCTCCACACTCATTAATAAGATTCGAGAGATTATTATCGCTTCTCGATTAGAGCAAGTCTATGATAAGAATACATTGCTCACATTATATTTTAATACTGTTCCCTTTGGAGATAATACGTATGGAATTGAATCAGCAGCTCAACGGTTCTTTTCAAAAGCAACAAAAGAAATTTCTATTGATGAAGGTGCAATACTTATTGGAATGCTGAAGGCAACACACTCTTACAATCCACGAATCTTTCCTGAACGTTCAAAAGAAAGAAGAAATGTAGTGTTGCTCCAGATGGAAAAATATAAAAAGCTTCCTTCTGAAAAACTGGATTCACTTCGGGATCTACCACTCAAAATAAAGTATAACAAAATAACACATCATGCAGGGTTGGCGCCGTACTTCAGGGAATACATCCGTAAAGAACTTGTAGAGTGGTGCAGTAATCATACAAATGAAAAAGGCGAACCATTTAATCTATATACTGATGGATTGAAAATATATACAACCATCGATTCAAGACTGCAGAACTATGCAGAAGTGGCAACAACGAAAGAAATGACCTTATTACAAAATTCATTTTTAAAACACTGGGGAAGAACTGATCCCTGGCATAATCAGGTAGCAGTTCTTGACGAGGCAATTAAAAAATCAGATCGATATAAAAGTCTTAAACAGTCCGGTAAATCACATGAAGAAATTATTCAGGAAATGAAGAAACCTTCCATGATGAATGTGTTTACCTGGCAAGGCGAGAAAGAAGTTAAAATGAGCTCAATAGATTCTATTAAACATTATTTGAAATTCTTAAATGCAGGATTGCTTGCCATGGATCCTCAGCAAGGTGCCATTCGTGTTTGGGTTGGCGGAATAAATCACAATTACTTTCAGTTCGATCATGTACGCGAGAGCACAAAACGTCAGGTGGGTTCAACATTCAAACCCATTGTATATGCTGCTGCACTTGAGGAAGGTGAAAAACCTTGCAATTATATCTCAGCTGAAAAGACAACGTACGAAAGCGAAGAAGACTGGACTCCTTTAAATACAGAAGAGAATTATGATCTGAAATATTCAATGGAGGGAGCGCTTGCATATTCGGTAAATACTGTAGCTGTTCATACACTTGAGAATGCTGGCATCGATCAAACAATTTCGTTAGCAGAAAAAATGGGCATTACAAGCAAGTTACCTCCGGTTCCTTCGCTTGCATTGGGCACTCCGAATATATCCGTTATGGAAATGGTTACAGCTTACTCATGCATAGCCAATAATGGTCGAGCTGTTAAGCCCTGGTATCTTACTTCTATCTGTGCACATAACAACATTGTGTTAGAAAGCTTCCATCCAGAGATAGGTGAACAAGTTCTATCAGAAGATAATGCAAAGATGCTGGTGCAAATGCTAAAGCGGGTTGTTAATGAAGGTACTGGCAGTAGTATGCGCCGGAAGTATGGAATTGAAAATGATATTGCTGGAAAAACGGGAACTACACAATCTAATGCTGATGGATGGTTTATGGCTATGACACCCAAGCTTGTTATTGGAGCGTGGGTTGGAGCAGATGATCAACGAATTCGGTTTCGCACAACAGCGTTAGGACAGGGGGCAAGTACAGCATTGCCAATTGTGGCGAATTTTTTCCAGCAGATTAATTCAGATAGAGAACTTACTAACATCAGTAACACAGGTTTTCCAGAGCTTCCTTCTAATTTGCAGCGAAAACTTTCGTGTGATTTTTACAAATCTGATAAAACTGTTCTGGAAAAAATCTTTGGTAAGAAGAACAAAGAATCTTCACGTGCTTTCGGTGAGAAGAAACAGACCAAAGGATTTTTTAAAAGATTGTTTGGGCTATAAGTCTACTATCTATAGCTGAATCCTAAATACTTTTATTTTATATTCTAAGTAGTACAGTATTTTGATTTTAACCTTTCTTGTTACCACAATTCGTCTTAGTTTTATCTTCCTACTTAATTAAATAAAATGAAGCGAATAACAATTTTCTGTGGGTCGAGTTTTGGCAAGGAAAAAATATTTGAAGAGCAAGCTTACCTGATCGGTAAAACGTTGGCTGAACAAAAAATAGGCTTAGTGTATGGAGGTGCAAAAGTTGGATTAATGGGAGCCGTAGCAAATGGAATATTACAAAAC